>JAABRW010000400.1 GCA_011390695.1 Desulfotignum sp. | reverse complement strand
GCTGCAACCAGCGGGGTTTCAATGACCTTGGGATTCACCGACATCTGCACTGCTTCCAGCACATCTCTGCCGGCCAGGTCAATGGCGGCCGCCCGGTTAAAGGTCAGATCAATATTGGCCTTGTCTGCGGCAATCAGGGCCTGGATCACCCGGGACACATTTCCGCCGGCCAGATAATGGGATTCCAGGCTGTCCGTGGGAATCTCCATGCCGGCTTTCACCGCCATGATCTTGGACTCCACAATCAGTTTGGGGGGTACTTTCCGAAACCGCATGAAAATAATATTGATCAGCCCGACCTTTGCCCCGGACACCAATGCCTGCAGCCACAAGGCTATATAGGCAAAAATAAAATAAAACAGGGCCACGCCGATAACACCGGCAATAATTATCAGGATGTACATAAACTCCATGTCTGCTTCTCCTTATTCGATTTTGTCAACCACAATTCTGTTTCCAGACACCAGGGTCACCACAACCGGTGTACCGGCATCCACATATTCTCCATCGGTTACCGCATCCAGGCGCTTTTTCTCTATCATGACCGTGCCTGAAGGCCGTAAATCCGTTATTGCTTCACCTTGTTTTCCCTTCCATGATACCAGATCCGGGGCCTGGGAAGACACCCCCTCCTTGCTGGACAATTTTTTATGCAAAGACAAAGAAGAGGCCCCCAGGGCCTTGAATCCCAGAACCAGCATAACCGGTATCAATAAAATATCCACGCCCAGAAACACCATGCCCATAGTAAAAGAAATGGTGGTAAATACCAGATAAAGGGAATACAATAATATTCCGGCAGCCATAACTGATAAAAGCCCCAGAGAGGGCACAAAAATCTCTATCACAATGACCGCCAGCCCCAGCAGCTGGAGTGCAATGGGCATTATATAGGATTTCATGATTCATTCCTTTTGGATGCAGATCTATCTGCAGCTTTCACCAGCACGCGGTTCTGTTCCAGTGCATCCACGGTTACCTGTGTTCCCGGGTCCAGAAATTCACCTCTGGTAATGGCATCGATTTTCCGGGAGCCGATTTTTATTTTTCCCGAAGGCCGCAAAGCTGTTACAGCCGTACCTGACTCCCCCACAACAACGGACCGGGATTCATCCGATCCCACCAAAGCTTCGCCAAGGGTAGCCTCCAGATACGGACCTTTAATAAGCCTGGACAGTCCGGGCAAGACATACCTGAGCATGAACAAAGAAAAAACCAGGGCTCCGGCAAAAGCCCCCAGGACCATGGCTATATTCCGGATCAAAAGACGGCCTTCCCAGGGCATTTTGGGATCCGGCACCACAAATCCCTGAAAAGAGAGCACCAGGCCGGCTGCCAGCACCAGGATTCCGGCAATGCCTGCCACGCCGAACCCCGGCAGCACCAGGACTTCCACCACCATGAGCAGGGTGCCGATGAGCAGCAGCAGCAGCTCGGTGTAATCTGCCAGGCCCACCAGGTACTGATTCAAAAAAACAAGCCCCAGGCAGACAATGCCGATGACCCCGAAAACCCCGAATCCCGGAGCCTTAATCTCCGTATACAGGGCACCGAGCCCCACCAGCATGAGTATGGGCAGCAGCGGCTGGAGAAACCGGACCAGGCTTTCAGACCAGGACTCTGTCATGTATGCCAGGGTATAGTTTTCATAGCCCAGATGTGCCAGTGCCTGGTCCAGATCTGTGACACTGGCCCTGGAAAATCCCAGATTCCGGGCCTCCACATCATCCATGGTCAAAAGTTCCCCCTCTGCCACAACGGTGGTTTTTTTTGTGATCCGTGCTTTTTCTTCTTCGTTCAGGTCATTGAACCTGACTTTGTCCATATACACGGTTTCCCCATCCAGGGTGACCTGGTAGACCTCCATGCCTTTGGTAACCATGGATTCCGCCAGCACCTCAGGATAGCCGTTTTTCTTGGCCAGGGTCCGGAACTGTGCCCGGAGCACGGTCTGGGTTTTCTCTCCCATCTCTTTCTGGCCTTCACTGGTCTGGATGATGGGGGCGCAGTCCCCGATCAGGGTGTTTTCTTTCATGACCAGGACATTACCGGCCAGGGCAATGAGGGCCCCGGCAGATATGGCCCGTTTTTCCACAAAGGATATGGATTGTCCCATGGGAATGGACAAAAGGGTCTCCACAATTTCCAGGGCTGCATCCACCCGTCCCCCGAATGAATCCAGTTTGAACACAATAAGGGCATCCGG
>JAABRW010000399.1 GCA_011390695.1 Desulfotignum sp. | reverse complement strand
TATCTGATACAGCCGGCAATGCAATCATGGATCGCGGGTCTGAATTTTCTGATTTTTTCATTGGACCGGCAGGGATGCACCCGGTTGGTGAGCAGGATGACCACCAGACCTGAAGCAGGATCCATCCAGAATGAGGTACCGGTGAAGCCCAGATGTCCCACAGCGTTTTGGGAAAAATTTCGGCCGGATGAAGAATTGGACAGGGACGGCGTATCAAATCCTGCAACCATGGTCTGGCCCGGATATTTTTTTACAAATTCTGCAAGGACCCGGGTATCCATAAAAGGGGTGGGTTTTTGTTCAAGCCCGTGCAGGATCTCCAGGCAAAGCCGGAAAATTGATCCTGCATCTCCGAAAAGCCCGGCATGCCCCTGGATACCTCCGGCGGCCCATGCATTTTCATCTTCCACTTCACCGGTAAGCACCCGGCCCCGCCAGGGGCAGTCCCGGGTGGATACCAGGCGGGACCGCTTTACAGGCACCGCCTTTTTATCCAGGTCAATGAAAAACAGATCCTTTATTCCCAGAGGGGTGTAAACCCGATCCCGGACAAACTGGTCCAGGCGCTGCTGTGTCACCGTTTCAATCACATGGCACAGCAGCATGTACCCCAGATCACTGTACACCTGGCAGGATCCGGGTCTGTTTTCCAACGGTTCTGCCAGAACTGCATCTATAAGGGCCCGGGCCGGATCTGCCCGATTTGCAACAATTGTGTGAAATGCCCGGTGGGCAGGCAGTCCGGATGTATGGCGCAGCAGCATATCCATGCTGATTTTCGCCTTGTCAGGACCAACCGCCCCGGGCAGCACCTCTGCCAGACAGGTATGCAGTCCCAGGCGGCCCTGCTGCACCAGCACCATCATGGCAGCAGCCGTGGCCAGCGGTTTGGTCAAGGATGCCAGATCAAACACCGCATCAGTATCCATCGGCCGCTTTTGCGGTAGATCCGCCAGACCGAAGGCCTCAAAAAAAAAGATATCAGGTCCCCTGGCACACAAAAGCACGCCCCCGGGAAATACACCATCCCCGACCCCCCGGGCCATCATTTTGGAGACAGGCGCATAATTCACGACAACTTCTGCCATTGCATGTTTCCGGCACCTGCGTCTAGAAAAACCTGGTGCCCCATGACCAGAGACAGATTGGTTTTACCATGGCCCGAAGCCAGGCCCATGAGAACCGGTATATTGTATTCTGCAAAAATGTCCTCTAAAATATCAGGCAAATATTGCGGATGGTCACACTGGGTAAATGACCCGGTCACCACACCTGAAACATTTGTGAACAACCCGGCCATCTTCATCTGGGACAGCATCCGGTCAATTTTATATGCCGGTTCCCCCACATCTTCCAGAAATAATACAGTATTTGAAAAATCCGGCGCAAACCGGGTACCCACAAGATGGGCCAGCGTGGCCAGGTTGCCCCCTGCAAGCATCCCTTTGGCTTTCCCCGGCACCAGGCAGATCCCGTTGTCCACTGTCACGGATGTCAGGGTGCCTGTGACAGCTGCAAAAAAAGTTTCCAGGGTAAGTGCATCAGGCTGGGCCAAAGACACCAGATTGGGGCCGTGCACCACACTGAGTCCTGCCTGCTGCATCACTGCGGTGAGAAGGGCCGTGGCATCTGAAAAACCCACAAACAGTCTGGGGCGGCTCCGGATCAGGTCCCAGTCCAGATGGGCCAGCATGCGCATGGCACCGAACCCGCCCCTGGCGCAGATGATTCCCTTGACATCAGGGTCGGCCGCCAGCTGGTTGATCACCTCTGCCCGGCACAGGTCTTCTCCTGCCATATACCGTTTTTTTTCATAGATTTTTTCTGGAATACGCACTGCAAATCCCAGCTGCTTTAAACTGTCAATCCCTTGATTCAGAAGGGATTGGTCAAAGCGCGCACACGGGGCTGCCACCCCGATAAGATCACCTTTTGCAAGCCTGGGAAATATCTTGATTTTCATTGGGAATTGGTATCCTCCGGTTTTATGGCCTAGCGTAGCTGGAATGATATTTTGACAAAATTTTGTAAAATTGCAATACTGTAAGGCTGAATAATTACAATATGCAAAGGAAAATATGATCCGGAAATATCCTGCCATCCTGGCCCCGGCCGGAGACAAAAACGCGTTTCTGGCTGCAGTGGCTGCCGGAGCAGATGCCATTTACTGCGGGCTGAAAATGTTTTCCGCCCGCATGGAAGCACACAATTTCAGCATTGAAGACCTTTCCCGGCTGGGCCGCCTGGCCCGGGCCAGACAGATCCGGGTCTATATTGCCTTTAATACAACCCTCAAGGAAAATGAACAGGAAAAGGCGTTCCGGATACTGACCAAGCTGTGCCGCCATGTGGTGTT
>JAABRW010000398.1 GCA_011390695.1 Desulfotignum sp. | reverse complement strand
TCCGTAACTTTGTCGATCTCTTCGGCTGCCCGGTCCAGTTTCTGCACCCGTTCCGATGTCAGCCTTGCCCGGTCCACTGCTTTGACAGTGATATCCCGGGTCTTGCCGGAGTTTTCCGCCACCCGGTCAAGGCTGGTCTGCATGTCCCGGGTACCTTCGGAAACAGTTTTTACATTGGTGGCAGCCTCCTCCATGGCAGCTGCCACAGAATCCATGTTCATGCTCATCTGCTCGGCTGCAGAGGCCACAGAATTAACCCGGGCCACAGAGGTATCAGCGCCGGTGCCCATATCATCGGAAATCCGGTTCAGCTCGCCGGATGCATCGCTCAAGGTATCCACCCCTGCATTGAGATCCTTGACCATGGCAGCCAGGCCTGCAACCATCTCATTCATTGATGTCACCGTGTCTCTGATGGCATCTTTGGCTTTATATGAAAAGGTGTGCTGAAAATTTCCTTCTGCCACTGCCCGGGCCAGATCAGCCATGCCCTTCATATGGGTCATGAGCTGGCGGTTCATCACCGCAATGATCAAAGCGCCGATCAGCAGGGCAATACATCCGCTGATACCGGCAGTGGTGATGATCTGCCGGTTGACCCCGGCCATGAGTTCAGCCTCGGACACTGCCACCACAAAAAAAAGATCCCATGGCGTGAAATGATTGACAAAGGCATAATAGGTCTGGTCTCCCTGCTGAAATTCAGCAAATCCGGCTTCTGTTTCAAGAATGGCCTGGCCATTGGTAAAATCCTGCACCTTCTGATCCACAAACGCTGCATCAGGGTGCACCAGAATTCTGCCTTCGGCATCTGCCACAAATGAATACCCGGAGCCGTTCACCGTAATCTCCTGAATAAGTTCCTGAAGATCAGGGGTGAAAATCGGGCTGACAACACTGTAGGCCCCGGCAATTTTCTGGTCAATGGATTCCCGGAACGGCGCAAAGATCTGCAGGCCCATGTTTTTACCGGTGCCCGTCCGCATTTCATGGGAACTGCCGGCACTTATCGCTGCAAACACTATGCTGTCAGGTCCGTAATAGGTTCCCACAGGCCGGGACCCATCTTCATTTTCCACACTGGTGGAAACCTTGATCAATTTGTTGTCAAACATCTGGAAAATGGCAATTTCCGCATCACTGAAACGGCCCACTTTGTCCACGATTGCGTACTCTCCGGTAACAAACTCCAGTCCAAAAATAAGCTTGGGAATGGTGAGGGTGGCAGTTTCTTGTGTCTGCACATCTGATATCTGCATATCAACGGTTCTGGTTTCCACCACCATGGGCTTGCCCGCTGCCTGGCTTTCAGATATGAGCATGCCCATATCAGCCGCCATCTTATCCTGCTGCAGGGCATAGCGGGTCTCAACCGTTTTTAAAAGCACATCCGACACACTCTGAATTCCCGCCTTTCCCCTGGCCAGAAACGATTGTTTGCTCTGGAAAAAATTCACCCCTGCAATGATCAGAATGGTGATCAGAATTGCTCCCAGAGATCCCAGATACAGCTTTTTGCCAAATCCCATGTACTCCTCCTTTGTCAGAACCTTTTCAAATCGGAACCCATTATTCTTTTTTTTTGCAGGTATCATACCCGGTTTTTTCCAAAAAGCAAGGCAGTTGGAAGATTGTCACCAGGCAATTGCAAGCAGACCTGTCCAAATATGCGGCAAAATTTTTCTTGTTGAATCTTTGTGTTTGTGGTTTCATAAAAAGATCAGTCAATGAGAGGTGATTCCCTGGATGCGGCCGGCTGTTGGAACATCTTTTGCAATAACCCTTTACTTTAATTATCAGGACAATACGTATGCAGAAAAAAGACTATGTAAAAACCCTCACCATAAACAACCAGGAATATGATTTTTACGACATCCGCCGGCTCGAAGAGCAGGGACTGGCTGATATCAGCAGGCTGCCGTTTTCCATCCGTATTCTCGTTGAAAACCTTTTGCGGAAACTTGACGGAAACATTGTCACCCAGGCCGATCTCATGGCCATTGCCAACTGGCAGAAGCACTATGATGCGCCTGTGGAAATTCCCCACCACCCTGCCCGGGTGCTGATGCAGGATTTTACAGGGGTGCCTGCCGTGGTGGATCTGGCAGCCATGCGGGATGCGGTAAAAAAAGCCGGCGGAGACCCGGCATCCATCAACCCCCTGATTCCGGTGGAACTTATTGTGGACCATTCGGTCCAGCTGGACTTTCACGGAACCGACACCGCCATCACCGACAATGTCGACCTTGAGTACGCCCGCAACAAAGAGCGGTATGAACTGCTTAAGTGGGCCCAGATGAGCTTTGACAACTTCCAGGTGGTTCCCCCCAACTCAGGCATCTGCCACCAGGTCAACCTGGAATA
>JAABRW010000397.1 GCA_011390695.1 Desulfotignum sp. | reverse complement strand
TTCCAAAAATGCCTGGCGGATTCTGGGAC
The DNA here is from genome assembly GCA_011390695.1 of Desulfotignum sp. The sequence continues at coordinate 2,347 of JAABRW010000397.1, read as the reverse complement.
AGGAATCCTATTCCTATGAAATCGCCCAGGATTTTGACTGGGATATGGACCAAAAGGTGGTGGTGGTTCCCATCGGCAATGCCGGTAATATCTCTGCCATCATGAACGGATTCCTGAAATTTTTCAGGGCCGGCATCATCACCCGGCTGCCAAAAATCATCGGTGTGCAGTCAGAGCATGCAGACCCGGTGTATCAATACTATCTGGAGCCGGATGAAGCAAAACGGGTATTTACCCCTGTGGATACAAAACCCAGTGTGGCCCAGGCTGCCATGATAGGCAATCCCGTGTCCATGCCCCGGGTGGTTGCCATTGCCAAAGAATACAACCGGGAATCCGGCTATGACAATGTGTTTTTTGTCCAGGTAACCGAGCAGGCCATCATGGACTGGCAGCTCACCGCCAACCAGAATGGGCATATTGCCTGTACCCAGGGCGGAGAATGTCTGGCCGGTCTTGTAAAGGCCCGGGCCATGGATCTGGTGTCTTCTGATGAAACCGCTGTGTTGGACGCAACCGCCCATGCCATTAAGTTTTCCGAATTCCAGGACCTGTACTTCAAAAACCAGATCCCTGAGGGCTATCATATCGTACCTGACCCGGACCGCATGAACCTGCCCGAACTGATTACACCGGAAAACCCGGATCTTGTACCTTCCCAGGAAAAACGGCTGGGAAAATCTGAATTTGCACAATTTATTGCGGAAATATCGGGGAAAATAGCACAAAAAATGCACTTATCATCTGCTGACTGATGGACCATCATGGCTTGAAAAATGTAATAATTACCGCCTGCCTGTCTGTATTTTTTATATGGCATCCGGGCAGCCCGGCTGCAAGCGGGGTAAAAACCTCCCTGAAAAATTATGCCATAATCACCCATGAAAACCAGGCGGTCCTGTGCGAACCCTATACAGTTAAAAAAGATGACTGGCTCTATAAAATTTTCCGGCAGAAAGGTGAAATTTCTGAACAGGATTTCCCCCTGTTTATTTCTATTTTCAAAAAAATCAACCCCGGGATCAGCAATATTGATACCATATCACCGGGAATCCGGATTCTCATCCCCCTGAAAATGGTAAACAGGCAGGCGTATGCCGCTGATGATACCGGTATGGTGGCAGTGCCGGTGGTGGAGTTTTCCCATCTGCCTGCCTCTTTTGATCTGACACCATATGTCAGGGAACATACCATACAACCCGGAGACACAGTTTCTGATCTTCTGGATAAGCCTTTTTTAAAAAAAGGTGGTGGTGTTACCCGGCAAGGCCGTATGTTATTTTACCGCCTGAACCCTGATATAAAAAATATCCATGTGATTCATCAGGGTACCCTGGTGATGCTTCCTGAACCGGGCATTTTGTCCCAGCCCTGGTTTTCTTCATATCTCACCCATGGCACACTACCGGCACATGCTGATTGGAAAAAAAAGGAGGTGCTGCCCCGGGATGCTGTTGCAGTCCGTGCGCCTGAAAACGCTCTTCCGGATGTTTCTCCTTATGAGATCCTGCAACTGAAAAGATATGCCGCCCTGATAAAGGGCACCCTGGTCCACCAGGGAAAAATGTATTTCCCGGCAAAAAATGATGATACCATTGTTCAGCTTGATCTTTCCCGGACACCGCTGGTCGAAACCAGTGACACCAGTGAAAAGACCCTGCTCATCCCTGAAAATAGTACAGGCCATGGTCTGGATAAGAAACTGATCCAGACCATCAAATCCCATTGGAAACAGGTAAAAACAGAACAGATCCGGACAGCCATCCAAAAGGCCCGCCAGCATAAGCAAAAACCGGTTTCTTTGGATGTAATCAAGAACAATATGGCACAGATAATGGCTGGAACACCATTTGACTACACGCCTGAAGAAAAGATACCGTTTATAATCAATAAAATTTCCATGTCAGGTGTATTCGGGCGCGTCAAAAGGCCTGACCGTTCTGACCTGCTGATAAATTTTGCCAATATATACGGCACAGGGATTACCCGTATCCAAAACATGGGCTTTGATATTTTGTCTTTTTCGCCAGACCAGTCCTGGAAGGAGCAGGTCCTGCTGATCCTGTCCGCCCTGGGCTATGCCATATGGGAAAATCCCTCATTCAGCCACCAGAAAAAGGTGGAAACCCTGGAAGGCCTGTATGCGGAACTGCTGCCGGACCGTGTTTTTGTTTCCCTGTATCCTTTGCCCGCCAGTGCCGATACATTTTTACAAACAGAGCAGATCCGGTATATTCACCTGAAATAATAGATTTGGCAAACCATTAATATTCATAGGATAAACCATGAAGCAATATCTGATTTGGATAGTTTTGCTTGGCTTTTTGCTGCCTGCCTGCACCAGTTC
>JAABRW010000396.1 GCA_011390695.1 Desulfotignum sp. | reverse complement strand
TTCCAAAAATGCCTGGCGGATTCTGGGACAGGAATCCTATTCCTATGAAATCGCCCAGGATTTTGACTGGGATATGGCCCGCAAGGTGGTGGTGGTTCCCATCGGCAATGCCGGTAATATCTCCGCCATCATGAACGGGTTCCTCAAATTTTTTACGGCCGGTATCATCAACCAGCTGCCCAAAATCATCGGTGTGCAGTCAGAGCATGCAGACCCGGTATATCAATACTATCTGGAGCCGGATGAATCAAAACGGATATTTTCCCCTGTGGATACAAAGCCCAGTGTGGCCCAGGCTGCCATGATAGGCAATCCTGTGTCCATGCCCCGGGTGGTTGCCATTGCCAAAGAATACAACCGGGAATCAGGACATGACAATGTGTTTTTTGTCCAGGTAACAGAGCAGGCCATCATGGACTGGCAACTCACCGCCAACCAGAATGGTCATATCGCCTGTACCCAGGGCGGAGAATGTCTGGCCGGTCTAGTAAAGGCCCGGGCCATGGATCTGGTGTCTTCTGATGAAACCGCTGTGTTGAACGCAACCGCCCATGCCATTAAATTTTCTGAATTCCAGGACCTGTACTTCAAAAACCAGATCCCAGACGCCTATCATATCGTACCGGACCCGGACCGCATGAACCTGCCGGAACTGATCATGCCGGACAACCCGGATCTTGTACCCTCCCAGGAAAAACGGCTGGGAAAACCGGAATTTGCACAATTTATTGCGGAAATATCCGGGAAAATAGCACATAAAATGCACTTATCATCTGCTGAATGATGGATTTTCATCGCTTTAAAAAGGCAATAATTGCCGTCTGCCTGCCTGCAGTTTTTATATGGTATCCGGGCAGTCCGGCTGCAAGCGGGGTAAAAACCTCCCTGAAAAATTACGCCATAATCACCCATGAAAACCAGGCTGTCCTGTGCGAACCCTACACAGTTAAAAAAGATGACTGGCTCTATAAAATTTTCCGTCAGAAAGGCGAAATTTCTGAACAGGATTTCCCCTTGTTTATTTCTATTTTCAAAAAAATCAACCCCGGAATCAGCAATATTGATACCATATCACCGGGAATCCGGATTCTCATCCCCCTGAAAATGGTAAACAGGCAGGCGTATGCCTCTGATGATACCGGTATGGTGGCAGTGCCGGTGGTGGAATTTTCCCATCTGCCGGCCTCTTTTGATGTGACACCATATGTCAGTGAACATACCATCCAGCCCGGGGACACGGTTTCTGATATTCTGGATAAGCCTTTTTTAAAAAAAGGCGGTGGGGTTACCCGGGAAGGCCGTATGTTATTTTACCGCCTGAACCCTGATATCAAAAATATCCATGTGGTTTATCAGGGTACCCAGGTGCGTATACCAAAACCCGCTATTTTGTCTCAGCCCTGGTTTTCATCTTTTCTCACCCATGGCAAACCATTGGCAAACGCTGACCGGGTACAAGCGGTTATGCAGACCCAGGATATACCCCAAGTTCATGAACCTGAAAATACTTTGGCAGATATTTCAGCTTACCAGATCCAGCAGTTGAAACGATACGCTGCCCTGATCAAAGGCACCCTGCTCCACCAGGGAAAAATGTATTTTCCGGCAAAAAACGGTAAGAATGAAATCTGGTTGAATCTTTCCCAGACCCCGCTCATCGAAACCAGGGACCATGGTGAAAAAATTCTGCTTTTTCCGGATAACCGGACAGGTTATATACTGGATAAAAAACTGGTCCAGACCGTCAGGTCTCACTGGAAGCATGCAAAAACCGAACAAATCCAGGCGGCCATCCAGAAGGCCCGCTTTAGGGACCAAAAACAGGTTTCACCTGCTTTGATTCGGAAAAATATTCCGGACATACTGTCAGGAACACCGTTTACCTTTTTTTCTGAAGAAAAAATACAGTTTTTTGTGAACAATATTTCCATGTCCGCTGTATTCGGACGGATAAAACCGGATGCCGGACCGGATATTTTGGTTAATTTCGGAGATATCTATGGCACAGGAATAACCAGTATCCAGAACATGGGATTTGATATATTATCCTTTTCTCCGAATCAGTCCTGGAAGGATCAGGTCCGACTCCTGCTGTCTGCTTTAGGCTACGCAATCTGGGAAAATCCCTCATTCAGCCATCAGGAAAAGGTGGAAACCTTAGAAGGCCTGTATGCGGAACTGCTGCCGGACCGTGTTTTTGTTTCCCTGTATCCTTTGCCCCCCAGTGCCGGTACATTTTTACAAACAGAGCAGATCCGGTATATTCACCTGAAATAATAGATTTGGCAAACCATCAATGTTCATAGGATAAACCATGAAGCAATATCTGATTTGGATAGTTTTGCTTGGCTTTTTGCTGCCTGCCTGCACCAGTTC
>JAABRW010000395.1 GCA_011390695.1 Desulfotignum sp. | reverse complement strand
CAGCCATGAAACAAACAGGAGCATGCTATGATTGGTGGAATTGGAATGCCGGAACTGATAATCATCCTTGTGATTATACTCGTTATTTTTGGTGCAGGCAAACTGCCTGAAATCGGAGCCGGCCTGGGCAAAGGCATTACAAATTTTAAAAAAGCCTCAAAAGAGACCCCTGAAGACAAGGACAAAGAACCGGAACAAATTGAAAAAGAATAAAAAAATTGCTGCTGTATATTTTCCTTTTCCCGCAGCCGGGCAAATGATGCGCCCGGCTGACTGCATTTCATTTCCTGTCCTCTGACATGCCTGCCGCCAGAAAATAATTGGGTATTATTTTGTTTTAAAATTCGTAAATAACAAAAATGTAATTTTATTTAACCATTAACCAACATTTTTGTTACTTATTTGTCGGAATGTATCGTTTTTAACATTATTTTTCTGAAACTTCGGGGCCGCCGGTTGGAAAACCCTTTTCTGTAAGAGGCTGGCACGCCCATTGCTTGCAAAAAGGCCATGAAAACAATGCAAAATTCACAAGCCCGGGTTTTAATCCAGAAAAAAGAAAACCTGATTCAGGCGTTTCTGGCAGGCAAAGAGCCGTTTTTCCTGGAAAAGCTGACCCGGTCTCTGGATGAATATTTTTTTACAGTATATGAAAAAAGCATTACTGCCGGAAAAATGGTGGCCTCCCGGAATCCGTTTGCCATCATTGCCCTGGGAGGATATGGGAGAAAAGAACAATGCATCCATTCTGATATCGATCTGCTGATCCTGTTCGATTCTGCGGTTCCGCCGGAAGTGGAGGGTTTTGTCCAGGAACTGCTTTATCCGTTATGGGATGCCCGGTTTGAAGTGGGATATGCGGTGCGCAGTATTGATGAATGCATTGCCATGGCCTTTGACCGGTTTGATATTCTCACCACGGTTCTGGATGCCCGGTTTATTTGCGGTCTTTCTTTGATTTACTCGGCGTTCAAAGAAAGGTTCCGGCGCCAGCTTTCCGGCAGATATTACAAACAGGTCCTTGACTACCTGTTTGACCATGGCATCAAACGTCTGGAAAACTTCGGCGATTCCACCTACCTTGTAACCCCGGATCTTAAGTCAGGATTCGGGGGATTGCGGGACTACCATACCCTTTTGTGGTATGCCAAGATCAAATCAGATATCAAAGAAAGGCGGGACCTGGAATACTATGGATTTTTGTCCCATTTTGAATATGAAACCCTTGAAAAAACCCTGACCTATATCTGGGATATCCGCAACCGACTTCACCATATAACCGGCCGCAAATGCGACACCCTGCACTTTGAATACCAGACGGAAGTAGCCGGTCTGCTCAACTTCAATAACCCGGGGGATCAGCCGGATGTTGAAGTTTTTTTAGGCGATCTGCATGCCCATATGGAATTTCTCAAGCAGGTCAACCAGATCACCTTTGAAGACATCTTTACCAGCAGCCGGATCAGAAAAGAGCCTGCCGCCACCCGCCTTACCAGGACAGACGGACTGCTCATCCAGAAAAGGCGCCTGTATTTTGCCAATACCGTGGTTATCCTGCAGCACCCTGAACTGCTGCTAAAAATATTTCTGGAAAGCGGCAGAAGACGTATTCCTTTGTCCATCGAAGCCAGGCGCGTGGTATCGGAATTTGTGCACCTGGTGGACGAAGACATAAAAGCAGAGCCGGAAAATATCAAAATTTTCAAAAAAATTCTGGCCCTGTCCTTCTGGGAATTCAATGTATTGAACGTGATGCTTTCCACCGGCATCCTGGAACAGTTCATCCCGGAATTCGGTGCCATCAGAAACAAGATCCAGTACAACCACTACCACCTGTTTCCGGTGGACAAGCATTCCATCCGATGCGTTCAGGTCATCAACAGCTTCAGGGAACCCGGCACCAATCTCATCACCACGCTTTACGCAGATGTTTTCAAGGAAGTCAGAAATAAAAACCTTTTGCTGATAACCGCCCTGCTCCACGACATCGGCAAATCAGATCCGGCAAAAGAACATTCAAAAAGCGGTGCAGCCATTGCCGGTCCCATCCTGAAGCGTATGGGGTTCAATGCCACAGAGGTGGCAGACGGCCAGATCTTGATTCAGAACCACTTGCTCCTGGCCAAAACCGCCACCAGGCGGGATATCTTTGATGAGGAAACCGCAATCTACACAGCCAACAAAGTGGGGAAAATCCGGCTGTTGCGCATGCTGTTTCTGCTCACGGTTGCTGATTCCATGGCCACAGGTCCCAAGGCATGGAATGACTGGACCGAAAATCTGATAAAAGATCTGTTTTTAAAAACCATGCGTATTTTAAAAACCGGAGAACTGGCATCCAAAAAAAGTCAGCGCCTCATCCAGCGCAAAAAAATGGAAGT
>JAABRW010000394.1 GCA_011390695.1 Desulfotignum sp. | reverse complement strand
AATAACAGTCGTCGCAGAGGAAAAAAGAACCCCACCGGATTATTGTTCCCGACTTTCCCATATCACCAAGCTCAAACACACGACGATTGAGATTCATAATTGTACAAATTAGCTTTACACTTGCAATCAGAACGGATGCCGATTTTACCTGTTGAAAAAATAATAGCGACTTGACATAGCTTTTATCTAAAATTCAGGAATGCCGTAAAAAAGTCAGGTGGTTTTGGGATATTATGTGTCAACAAAATAGTTTGGTAAATATAACTTTTTTGTTGACATATAATATTTTTTGCTTTAGATGTCAATATCATGTAGGGCATATGCGCCCAAAATTAAAACCTACAACCAGGGAGTGAAAAAAACATGAAGCAGTTTGTTTGTATTATTCTAATATCAATTTTTACATTTACCGGCTATGCAGCCGCATCTGACAAGGAACTTGTTGTATACACAGCAAGAAAAGAGCATTTGGTCAAAGACCTTTTTGAAAAATATGAGAAAGAGCATGGTGTTAAAATCACATACATCACCGGCAAAGCAGCAGTGCTTTTGCAGCGAATCCTTTCAGAAGGCAGTGGTACCAATGCAGATATTCTGTTGACGGTGGATGCCGGCAATCTCTGGCAGGCAGCCCGGAAAGGTATTCTTGTTCCGGTGGAATCACAGATACTCAAAGAGAATATCCCGTCCCATTACAGAGATCCGGAAAACAGATGGTTCGGGCTGTCTGTCCGGGCCAGAACCATCGTTTATAATACAAATACCGTAAAAAAAGCTGATTTACATTCATACGAAGATCTTGCAGATGCAAAATGGAAAAACCGTCTTTTATTGAGAACCTCCAAAAAGGTCTATAACCAGTCGCTTGTGGCCATCCTCATTGCAACAGTGGGTGAAGACAGAACCGCACAAATCGTAAAAGGCTGGGTAAATAACCTGGCTGCGCCGCCATATTCCAGTGATACAAAAGTCCTTGAAGCAATAGCAGCCGGTCAGGGTGACGCAGGCATCGTTAATACATATTATTACGGCAGGCTGATGAAAAAGAATCCTGATCTGCCATTGGCAATTTTCTGGGCTGACCAGGATGACAAGGGTGTTCATGTCAATGTTTCAGGGGCCGGCATCCTCAACCATTCAAAGAACAAAAAAGAAGCTGTCAGGTTTATCGAATGGCTGTCGGCAAAAGACGCCCAGAAAATTTTCGCAGATGCCAACATGGAATATCCTGTGAATACGCAAGTGGCGCCCCATGCAGATGTTACAGCATGGGGAACTTTTAAAGAAAGCACGGTCAACCTTTCCAAGGCAGGTCAACTGCAGGCAGACGCTGTCATGTTGATGGATAAGGCCGGCTACAAATAAACCACCTCCCAAAAGATGACCACCCTGCCGGCCACAGCATCCTTTTTGCCGGAAGGGTGGTCATCAAACCCCTGAAGAACTGCCATGTTTCAACATATTAATAACAACAGAAATTTCATTGTATCCCTTTTTTTTGCCGGGATGATTGTTTCACCGGTAATGGTTATTTTACTTTCCGGATTCCAGGCTGAAATTGAAATCTGGACCCATATTAGGCAGTATGTTTTACCGGATCTGGTCAAAAACACGGTGATTCTGATCATCGGCGTAATGTTCACCACAGCGGTTCTGGGTATATCTTTAGCCTGGCTGACATCATTTTATGATTTCTTCGGCAGGAGAATATTTCACCGGATTTTACTGCTTCCGCTGGCCATCCCTGCCTATGTCATGGCCTTTATTTATACAGGGCTGCTTGATTTTTCCGGGCCGGTTCAAACCTTTATCCGGTCAACCATCCCCTCTATCGCGCCGTATTTCCCCCAAATTCGTTCAGCATGGGGGGTAACAGCTGTGATATCCTTATCCATTTTTCCCTATGTGTATCTCATGGCCTCAAGCGGATTTCGTTCCATGGGAAAATCCATGATAGAGGCTTCTCAGTCTCTGCATGCAGGCCGGTTGTCTACATTATTCCGGGTAACCATACCCATGGCCCGGCCCTGGATTTTCGGAGGGCTGATACTGGTGTTCATGGAAACACTTGCGGATTTCGGGGCTGTCTCAGTATTTAATTATGATACCTTCACCACCGGGGTGTATAAAGCGTGGTATGGATTTTTTTCCATCAGGGCCGCTTCCCAGCTGGCATCGATACTGGTTGTCATTGTGCTGGTCATTTTTATTGCCGAGTCATATTTCAAAAAGAAACAGCAGTTTTATACCAAATGAAGCATTTGCAATGGCTGATCAAATCGGTGTGATGAAGAACGGGCAACTGCTGCAGTGGGATACAGCCGATAATTTATATTACGAGCCAACTTCATATGATGTTGCCTCTTTTGTAGGTGAAGGCGC
>JAABRW010000404.1 GCA_011390695.1 Desulfotignum sp. | reverse complement strand
TTTTCCGTAAACGACACTGACCCTGACCACATCAGGATGGCATATGAATCCATCCGGTCGCTCATGCCCAACATCCGGGTGTTTTCAGGCGACTCCCCCAAACAGCCGCTGCTCAACCTGGAAGCCTGGGCCGGCATGGTCTGGAACGGAGAAGCCTATATGGCGGCCCAGGATTTTCCCGCCATCCAGTATGCCTACCCTGAAGAAGGGGCAATTTTCTGGGTGGATTCCATGGTGATCCCCAAAGAAGCCCGGAACAAAAAAGAAGCCCTGGCATTTATCGATTTTATTCTGGCACCTGAAAACGCCCTGCTGGTGTGTGAGTATAGCGGATATGCCCCTGCCAACCGCACCGCAGTAAGCATGATGCCCGAAGAACTCAAAAACAATCCCACCATTTTCCCGGACCCTGAAGATGTAAAAAAAGGGGAATTCCAGACCGATGTGGGGGATGCCATCCTGGTGTATGAGCGTTACTGGGAGCGGCTCAAAACCGGATTATAGGTGTTGTGAACCAGCTGGGCCTGAAACTGCGCAGCTGCGGCGGAAACGCAACTGCGCCTGAAACTGATTATCTGCGCCTGAAACTCAGGGTATGGGGAACCAGAAGTTTTTCCGGCTCATAGGACATTTTGGCCTGGCGCAGTCCTTTGATTCCCAGATCCTGCTCCCGGTTGATGTAGTCGCATTTGTCCTGTAAAAACAGGGCGGTCTGCTGGTTGATGACCTGGGCCGCCCCTTTGAAATCAAAATCGGATTTTTCAAACTGCACATTATAGGTGGAAGGGTTCAAAGGGCTGAAGATGGAAAAAGCCGCCATCCGGTCGTCCACCATGAGGGCCAGACCTTCGAGTCCCAGGTCTTCAAAATGGTCAAAGGCTTTTTCCATGGCCATGAATTCCGCCTCAAGGGTGGGAGACACCCCCCCCTGCCTGTACATCAGATCCCTTGAAAAAACCCGGGCAGCATCCTGATATTTTCTGGAAAGCACATGGATCTCATATGCGGGATACAGGCGTTCAAACTGGGAAATCAGATTTTTTTTCTTGTGAAGCTTGACACTGTTCAACTGGCACAAACTGTCAACAGCATAAATATATTCTGCATAATCACGGGACCGGGTCACAGAAAAATACTGGTCGCACCCGGGATACTGGTCCGGATAGCTCTCGGTCACCAGCCCTATACACGGTTCCAGTCCGGTGAGCAGCAGTTCCCGGCACAGGCCTGCCAGTTCATCCGGAGGCAGCGGTTCTCCTAACGGCATGAACGCGCACTGGTTCACCCCGTCGTATATCACCAGCCGTCCCTTGTACAGCCGCCAGGAATACTGGTATGCCTCCTGCCAGCAGAAAAGATTGGCAAAATTATATTCACAGGACATGGGCGTATATTTATCAATATAGATCTGTACCATCTGCCGGTCGAACAGTTCAAACATGCCTGCTGTAGGAAAGCTGATGGTCTGGTTAAGGTCAAGGGGATAATTCTCACACCGGGTATACATATATAGTTAATCCTTTAATCTGTAAGGGATATGGCCTGCCAACTCCTGAAATCCCAGGTTTTCATAAAAACTGCGGGTATCGGGTTCTGCAATCAGGCCGATCCAGTCCACACCATGGTCCTTGAGACCGGTGATCAGTTTTTCGATAATCTTTTTGCCGACACCTCTGGCCCTGTATGCCTGTAAAACAGTAACATCCTGAATATAAGCATCACTTACCAGATCCGAAAGGGCTCTTCCCATGCCGATCATCTTTTTTTCACAAAAAGCACCCACAAACAAAGCGGAATTTTTCACCACCTGGTGTAAAAACTGCGGATCGTTTTGACAGTTTTCATCCCACCACCCGGCATCCTTGTACAATTCCATCAGTTCTTTTGTGTCAGCAGTCTTGATAAACGACAGGGTAACAGGAAATTGTGGGTCATCACCCATATTAAAATGCTTCCATCAAAGACAGGAACCGCTGTTTTTCCGTGTGGCAGGAAAAGTTGCGCTGCTCCAGTTTTTTGATTATTGCCGGTGCATTGAACCGCAGAAAAGGATTGACCAGCAGTTCATCCTTGATCGTGGACACCACCAGATCAGGATCATATTTTTCACGGTACTGCCTGATATCCGGGTTGTCAGGATCGATGGCTTCCGCTATTTCCAAAGATTCTGTCACATAATCATGGCCGGCATAAATCTTTGTATCTCCTGCAAATGCCGTCAGTTTTTTCAAAGAATGGTAAAACGCTTCCAGATCTCCTGAAAAACAATTTCCCACCGTACCATTGAACAGGGTATCGCCGGTCACCAGAAAATCATCTGCTGCAAAACACACGGAATCATGGGTATGTCCCGGGGTGGTCAAAACAGTTAGCGCCTCCCGGCCCAGCTGTATTTTCTGGTTGTCTGCAAAATCCCGGCAGTCCAGAAAAACCGCCCCGGTTTTTTCCAGCAGTTGCGCATTACCGCTGATATGGTCATGGTGCAGATGGGTGTTTGTGACATACGCTATGGTAATATGGTGCTCTTGGGCAAAACCTGTCATGTCTGCAACAGCACCGGCATCAATGGCCACGCCCGTGTCTTTTGAAAAAACCAGATACCCAAAGTTGTCTGCACTGTATCTAAACTGGCGTATCTGCATCATCATCCTCCGGATCATCATCAAAGCTTCCCAGGTCCACCCTGTCCTGTTTTATGCCCCCCTCAAATTTATCCACATAGATATCATCAAGATCATCTTCATCCACTGCTGTATCCAGAAATTCATCTTCCGGCAGATCACCCAGGTCGTATTCTTCAAAAATCACGCCCACGGCATCCCGCAGATTCCGCTCAAAACTTTCGGCATAATCCCCGTCCGGGTCTGCAAAAAATGCATATTCTTCATCATGTTCTTCCAGCAGATCCAGCAGTTCCGAGGCAACCGAACTTTGATCATCCATATCCTCGCTGTAGGAATCAACGATTTCCGTGAACAGATCATAAAGCCCGAACGCATCTACGGCATCACTTATTGTCATCCATTTTGCCATAATACCCCCCTCCCTTGAATGGCTTCACCTTGGTCAAGTGAATATTGTAATTATGATAACAATAAAACCAATTGTGTCAAATATCCGATATTTTTTTGGGAATGGCAATGGTGAATTCAGTAAATTCTTTCGGAACGGAATCAATATGGATAATTCCCTGGTGCTGCTTGACAGACCGCTGTGCCACAAAAAGCCCAAGGCCTGTTCCCTTGTTTCCCTTGTCTGAATAAAACAGGGAAAACACCTCTTTGTGGTATTTTCTGTCCAGGCCTTTGCCGTTGTCCCGGATTTTGAACAGGGTCTGATTTTCGGTAAATGCGACCTGTATGCGGATTTTCAAATCTTTTTTCCTGTCTTTCACGCTGACACATGCATCCACCGCATTTTCCAGGATTGCCAGGCAGGCGGCAAACATGACGGTTCTGTCCATTATGACCAGGACATCATTACTGGGTTGCGGGATATCCAGCTCCAGGGCAATATTCTGCTTTTTCATCCGGGGATCCATGGTGGTGACCAGTTCCTGGATAAAATCAAACACAGACACCGGCTGCATGTCCAAAGGACGGTCCTTGGAATGAAACAAAATGTCCAGAACCATGTGCCGGATACTGGAAATTTTTTCCTTTACAATGTCCCACCCGTCGGAAATCAGGGCAAAGTCCTGTTTTTCAAGGCCGGATCTGATGAGGTAGTCGCCGCCGTCCAGGCCGGTGAGCATGCCTTTTATGCCGTGGGAAATGGAAGAAATGTGCAGTCCCAGGGCTGCCAGGTGGTCCTGGAGCTGGTGGATCACCGTGACATCGGTGGACATTTCCATGACATGGCTGATATGGCCGTTGTCATCCAGGATGGGGGAAGACTGGATAAAAAAGTTGCGGGTGGATCCGTCTTTGATGGTCACATCCATTTCAGCGGTATGGGACCTGCCGTCTGCAAATGTCTTTTTTACCGGACAGCTGCCGCAGGGACTGGTGCGCTGCCTGTACACCTGAAAACAGCACCTGTCAGGGCCGTCGCCAAACTGTTCCTTGAACCGGTTGTTGGATTCGACAATGTGAAAATTTCTGTCCTGGATGGTGATAAAAGAAGGGGATTCATTGAACAGCTGGACATAGCGTTTTTCCGATGCAGCCAGCTTCCTGGTTTTTTCCGCCACCAGCCCTTCCAGGTTCCGGGTATATTGTTCCAGTTTCCTGCGGGTGGCGATTCTGTCGTTGGCGCGTTTCAAAGCGATTTCAAGGATATCATTGTTCACGGGTTTGGTGATGAAATCCACGGCATCCATTTTCAGGCTTTCAATGGCAAGCTTCAGGTCCCCGTGGCCGGTGATCATGATCACCTCGATATCTTTGTATGCCTGTTTAATGGATTTGAGCAAAGCAATGCCGTCCATGCCCGGCATCCTGATATCCGTGAGCACGATATCAGGTGTCAGCTTGTCTACAAGCGCACGGCCGGTTTTGCCGTCTGCTGCCGTGTGAACTTCATACCCTGCATCTTCAAGGGTAATGCCCAGAACCTTTCTGATCCCTGCCTCATCATCAACCAGCAGGATTTTTGTTGCCATGAATCACCATCCACCATCTTCAATTAACAGATACACCGGGTTATCACCTCCTTTAAATAGTCTGGATCAGCAGATTTTTCAACATAGTATTTTGGTTCAGGGATATTCAGTTCAGGATCTGTGTTGAGCATTTTCACATAATGGGAAAACGCCTCCTTGTTCACACCGGAAAAAACAATCAGGGGGATCTCTTTATAGACGCCGTGGATTTTCAATTCTTTGTACACCAGACCACCGCCTTTTTCCGGCATCATCACATCCAGGATGATCAGATCCACGCGCTCTTTTGACAGGACATCCAGGCCCTGTCTCCCGTTCCGGGCCAGCACCGGTTCAAGCCCCAGGGACTTGACCATGGTCATCAGATAAAACTGCATATCCATTTCATCCTCCATGATCAGAACCCGCCCGGGTGTATTTTCTGTATGCTGTGCCATTTTTTATACTTGCGCCCCTCTGGCTGGTTTATATCGTGTCTGGCTGGTTACATAATTTGTCCGGCCGGTTATAATTTGTCCGGCCGGTTCACACTGGCCACGGGACAGGCCGAGCGCAGCACCACCTGTTCCACCGTGGAGCCGAACAGGGCCTCGTCCGGATCCAGCTCCCGTGTGTGATGGGCCATGACAATGAGGTCCCCGCTGACCTCCCTGGCATATTTGAGCAGCTCCACATAGGGAACCCCTTCCCACACCGTAATCTCATAGTTATCAAAATTGTCCATCAAAGACACATAGTGTTCCTGGATTTTGTCTCTGGCTTCTGCAATGCGGGTTTCAATGGATTTTTGCCCCGGTGGGATCCCGGCCTGGGATACCTGGATATCCAGGGCGTGGAACAAATGCAGTTTGCACCCGATATGGCTGGCCATTTTATAGGCAAACTGAAATGCCGCCAGAGAAGCTTTGGAAAAATCTGTGCCGAATATGATCTGGTTGAAATACCAGAAACAGGTTTCACAGGGCCGGGAGATGATAAGTACCGGGCATTTGGCCCGCTGGGCCACCTTCTGCATGGTGGTGCCCACAATGCCCCTGAACCGTTCGGCCGCGGTATCATCCTGTCTGGCATGGGCCCCCATGATGATACAGTCTGCATCCATATTCCTGGCCAGGCGCAGGATTTCCGTGGACGGGATCCCGGCTTTGGCCGCATACACCGGCGTGGTGTATTTGTCCGCCAGGTCCCCGTAGGTGGTCTGCATTTCCTGTTTGATCCAGTCAACATACTCGGGCCCCAGTTCCGCCTCCTCGCCTGTGGCATAGGATTTCACCCGCTGGCTGGCACCCCGGGAGGGTTCTCCGAATACATGAAACAAGGTGAGTTCAGCATCATATTTCTGTGCCAGCTCAAAGGCGATTTTTGCTGCCGCATCACAGGCAGGGGATGCATTTGTGGCAAAAAGTATTTTTTTAAACATAACTTACCTCCTTAAGGTACATTGAATCGGATTAAAGCAAAATGACAGGTCCCAGGCAATCCCTTCCACCAGTTCAAACAATGAATAACAGGTATCATAAGTGAACATGTCCTGGCCATCCCCGAAAATCACATGTTCCAGTTTTCCAAGGATCAGTTCATGGTGCACCAGGCTTTCCACCTGGAAAAACTTGAGCAGAATCTTTTTTTCATCCTGGATGCCTTTTAAGCTGTTGTAGATCTCCACTCTGGGGGTTCCGGGAAAGCCTTTCATGGCAATGGTTTTGTAAAACACAAGCTTCTGAATATCTTCTGATGCACAGGCATTGGGCCCGGCTGCACCGGCAATTTCAAGCAAAGGCGCCAGATAATCGGACAACCTGACAAGATCCGGGTATTGACCGGCCATTTTAAAGAATGATGCCAATGTAACCCCTTTTTCCAGGCAGATGGTATTGGACAGCAGCGGCAGTATGTCCGGTGCCGTTTTTTTGTCCTTTTTGTAAAGCCAGCCGTCCGGCATCAGGGTGATGGATTCCATCAAAATCTCCTTTGGCAGTATTTTTCAGGATACAGGCACCTGGATCCAGAACTTGGAGCCTTTGCCCTCCCGGGTGGTAAAACCGATGCTGCCCTTGTGCTCTTCAACGATTTTTTTGGTGGTCATGAGCCCGAATCCGGTGCCCCGGGTGCCCTTTGTGGTGATAAAATCGGTAAAAACCGCCTGTTGAACGGTTTTGTTCATGCCCATGCCGTTGTCCTGCACCTGGTACACAACCGCATCATCCTTTTGCTGTACAAATACATGCACCTGCCCGGGATGTTCCGGTGCCACTGATGTATCAAAGGCATCCAGGGCATTGGTAACCAGATTGAATACACAGGTATGCATGGCCCCCGGATCCATCATGACCCGGACATCTTCTTTTCCCAGAAGGGTTACTTTCAGGTCAATGCCCATCTGTTTTGCCTGAAGATCCAGCAGGGCTTTTATTTCTTTCACCGGCTGATCCGGATGGGTGGGGGCAAGGTCCAGGCGGCTGGTTTTGGCATAGTTGAGCAGATCCAGAGACAGGTTGGTGATCTTGTCGATGTTTTTTTTCATCATTTCCCAGCCCTTGACCATATATTCCCTGTTTTCGTTTTCAATGCCCTGTTCCAGGATGAAAGACGAGCCCTTGAGACCGCCGGCAATGTTTTTTATCACATGGGACATGCCGGCGATGGTCTGGCCGATGGTGCTCAGGGTTTTTGATTCATCAATGGCCCGGTCCTTTTCCTTTATCATATGTTCCAGGTCGGTCATATAGCTGCGGATCTTTTTGTTGATGGAAATGCGGTCCACCGCTTTTTTCACAGCGGTTTCTATTTCCGCAGCATCAATGGGCTTGGTGATAAAATCGGCTGCCTCATGCTGCAGGCTTTTCACGGCCAGGTCCATATCCCCGTGCCCGGTGATCATGATCACTTCTGTTTCAGGAGCAGCATCCTTGATCTGTTTCA
Source organism: Desulfotignum sp. (assembly GCA_011390695.1). The sequence goes on along the minus strand of JAABRW010000404.1, from coordinate 3,404 downwards.
GCAGTTCTATACCGTCAATGCCCGGCATCTTGATATCTGTAATCACAATATCCGGGTGTTTTTCAAAAAACAATTGTAATCCGGCATCTCCGTTTGATGCCGGCCATACCGTGAATCCCGCATGGGTGAGGGTGATGGTCAGCACACTGCGGATACCGGGCTCATCATCCACCAGCAGGATAGTATAGGTATGTGTATCTTGGTTCATTGGTTCTGATTTTCCTTGATATTGAACAGGATGACAAAGGTCGCTCCCCCGTCCCTGTTGTTGTGGACACTGATGTCCCCCCCTGATTCCTGAATAATGCCGTAGGAGATGGACAGACCCAGGCCGGTGCCTTCTCCCACATCCTTGGTGGTAAAAAACGGTTCAAATATCTTGGCAATACTGGACGAGGCGATGCCGGTGCCGGTGTCGCTGATCTTCACCCGGATTTTCCGGTTTTCCAGGGCGGTTGAAATGCTGATCCGCCGCACTGTTTCCTGGTCATCACCGGCGTTTTCCACCCTGGCCACAATGGCATCCCTGGCATTGATGAGCAGGTTGATAAACACCTGTTCCAGGCGGACCGGATCTGCATGAATAACCGGCAGATCATCTGCCAGATCCCAGGCAACGGTGATCTCCCTGAGTTTGAGCTGCTGGCTGAAAATGTCGAATGCGCGTGTAACTACCTCGTTGATGTGCACATTTTCTTTTTTAAACACGGTTTTTCTGCCGAACAGCCGCATATGTCCGGTAATTTTTGCGGCCCGGTCCACATGGGATTCAATTTCTTCGGACAGGGTTTTAAGGATGGACCGGTCAATCTGCTCATCAGAAGTGATTTTCCTGGCGATAAACCCGGATGCTGTTTTGATCACCGACAGGGGCTGGTTGAGTTCATGTGCAACCCCTGTGGCCATTTCCCCCAGGGTGGCCATTTTGCCGGCCTGGACAAGCTGCTGTTCGGTTTCAACAGATCTGGTAATATCCACTGTGGTAACGATGAGCACATTGCGGCCGGCAAATTCCGCAGGCCTGATCCAGATATTCACATAAATATAGTCATCATCGTTTTTCACATGCACGCACCGCTCATGGAAAGGGGTGTTGATATGGGTTTTCACCTGTTCATATTCCCGGGGAGAAGCAAACAAAATATCAAAGGTCCTGCCTGTAAGGGCTGCTTTTGCATACCCGTAAACGGTCTGGGCCGCATCATTGAGATCCAGGATGCACAGGTCTTTTTGGTCCAGAATAAACACGGGATTGGGAATGTTTTCGAAAATGGCCTGGTATTTTTTTTCTGAAATCCGCACCTCTTCTTCCAGGCGCTTTCTGCGGCTGATGTCCAGGCTCATTTCCATGGCTGCCACCACCTGGCCGTTTTCATCTTTGAGGGGTGCTGTTTTTACAAACCAGTGGGCGGGTGTGCCGTCTTTGTTGATGCCGGATTCTTCACTGAAATGGGATTTGCCGTCCTGGAAGGTTTTTTCCACCGGGCAATTGCGGCATTTGGTGCTAAGTCCCTTGTAGGCGGCATAGCAGTGGTCCCCGTAGCTGGGGTTGAACCGCCGCACAAATTCCTGGTTGAATTCCACCAGTTCATAGTTCCTGTTCTGAACGGTAATGGTACAGGGTACCTGCTCAAACAGGTGCTGGTACATGTCTTTCTGCCGGTTCAGGGCCTTTTGTTTTTCATGAATTTTTTCTCCCATTTCACCGATGGCACTGGAAAGCTGCGCGATTTCATCCGCCCAGAGTCTGTGGGGTTCCGCTTCACTGAAATCCCCGTCAGCAATCCGCCGGGTGTTTTCTACGAGCTGGGTGATGGGCCTGGTCACCAGAAACAAGATAACAATACAAATGGTTACAGCCAGAGTAAGAAACAGAAAAACAGCACTCCAGGCGGACATTTTCTTGGCAGATGCAATCTTTTCCCGGATATTTTCCAAAGACACGATCACATCCAGAGAACCCAGTTTGGCCACATCCGAAGGATGGTAATGGCATTCTGACGTGGCACAGGAGTCGGCATTTTTCACCGGATTGATCAATCCCAGCATCAGCTCACCGGTGTCAGATTCAAAAATACGCACCCGTTCCCGGATACCGGTTTTCATCACCGGCGGGTCGGTATGGTGGCAGGTACTGCAGGCTGCATCCTCTTTTGTTCTCTTCTGGCCAAGCTCTTCCGGGTTGTTGGAAAAACGTACCTGTCCTTCGCAGTTGAATACCCGTATTTCCTTGATATCATTGTATTCCGCCATGGAATTGAGGATATCCTGCATACCTTGGGTGGGATTGTGCAGCATGGCAAACCAGGTGAGTTTCAATACCGAGTTGCAGAATTTGTCCACCTGGGATACGGCGGTATCAAGAAGCTGTTTTTCCCGGTATCTGCTGGTGTAATGGGTCCAGATAAAAATGGATGAAAAAAGAACAATACCCACCGGGATGAGCAGCTTGAATGCCAGTCCCCTGTTATGCATTTTTCTATTTTTCATGCAGGCCCTTTATTTTCGGGTTCACCGGCGTAACACCTGCCCGACCTTTTCCAGGACTTCATCTGCATCAAAGGGCTTGGCAAAAAATCCTTCTGCTTTGGGTATGGAATGTTTCCGTCCGGACAGACCGGATATAACGATCACCGGGGTGGTGTACCCTTTTTTGGATATTTTCCGGAAAAACCGGGGTCCCCATTCCTCGGGCATCTCCAGATCCAGGGTGATAAGATCCGGCTTCTGGGCCAAAAAGACGTCCATGGCCTCTTTGCCGTCATCGGCAATACAGGTCTCATACCCGTTATCCGTAAAAAGCGCTTCCAGATACCTGGTGATGGCAGGATCATCATCCACGATCATAATTTTTTTTGTCATGGTCCCTCCTTATTCTTTTATGTGGCATTCCCCACACAGAACAGGGCCTTTTCCCCGATCAAAGTGGCAGTCTCTGCACAGTTTGTGATAGGCGGCTTCCAGGGGCATCCGGTTATCAGGTGCGGCTTCCAGACCGTGGCAGTCGGAACAGTAATAATCCTCGCTGCTTTCGCCGGGCAAAAGTTCACCGTCTTCATACACATGGTGACAGATGCTGCAGTCATCATCCAGGTCCATGATATGGTCATCATGGCTGAACACCGCCCCCGGCCTTCTGGGAGATTCAAATGCCCATGGATCCAGCCGTTCCACATACTGGTCCTCCTGGGCAAAAACAACCATCCACCCTGCGGCAGACATCAGCACCAGGACAATTGCGCATATGGTCCATTTTTTCATTTTATTTCCCCGGTGTATAAATTTTCTTTTCCATGGTTTCATAAATCAGATCTCCCAGGAATTTAATCTCCATTTTAAGGTCATAGTGGTGGATAATATCCTCCAGCCCGCTGTGGCAGTTGTGGCAGGGGGCGATGAGCACC
>JAABRW010000392.1 GCA_011390695.1 Desulfotignum sp. | reverse complement strand
CCAGTGAAGTGGGCCATTTGAACCTGGGGGCCGGCCGGGTTGTTCATCAGAATCTGGTCAGAATCTCCACGGTAATAAGACAAAACCGCTTAAAAGACAACCAGGCCGTGAGCGCCTGTATAAAACATGTAAAAACCTATAACAGCGCTGTGCATATCTATGGCCTGGTTCAGGATCAGGGTGTTCACGCCCACACGGATCACCTGATCGGATACCTGAAAATTTTACAGGATGCCGGCATTGAAACAGTCTATATCCATGTGATTTCCGATGGACGGGACACCCCGCCGAAATCGGCACTTACTTATATCAAACCCCTCCAGGAATGGATTGCACAGCATCATTTCGGGCAGATCGCCTCTGTTACAGGAAGATACTTTGCCATGGACAGAGACAATCGGTGGGACAGGGTACAGCGGTTTTACAGGTTGATGACAGCCGGCGCCTCTGAAAAAAAAGAATTTGACGATGTTTCTTTTGCGATTGAAGATGCCTATGACAATGATGAAACAGATGAATTCATAAAACCCAGAAAAACAAAAACATTTACACCTGTCAGTGATGCTGATGCCATTATCTTCTTTAATTACAGATTTGACCGGGCCGCAGAAATAACAAAGGCGTTCATAAAAGATGATTTTAACGCATTTGAAACAAAAGAGATCCCCCATCTGTTTTATCTGTGTACGACAGCGTATTACAAAAATATCACCCATTCAAAAAGGGCTGATGTAAAAGTTGCTTTTCCATTGCAAAAACTTCCCAATCTCATGGGCAAAGTGATTGCCGATAACCTTCTGAATCAATTGCGAATCGCTGAAACCGAAAAATTTGCCCATGTCACCTATTTTTTTAACGGCCAGCAGGAGGATATTTTTGAAAACGAAGACCGGATACTGATCCCTTCACCCAAAGTGGCCACCTATGATATGCAACCGGAAATGTCTGCTTACCAGGTCACGGACAAGCTAATGGAAGCCCTTGATGCCGACAAATATGATTTTATTGTGTTAAATTATGCCAATCCTGATATGGTCGGCCATACCGGAGACTTTGATGCCGCTGTCACAGCCTGCAAAGTGGTTGATGACTGTGTCGGAAAAGTGATCCGCAAGGTTTTGAAAAAAGAAGGGGTTGTTTTACTGACCGCGGATCATGGAAACGCCGAAAAAATGGTTGATCCTGAAACCGGCAAGCCCCAGACCGCCCATACAAACAACAAGGTCTGGCTGACCATTATTTCAAACAGGGCCGAACTGCAAAAAGACAAGATCCGCCTGCGCAAAGATGGAAAACTGGCAGATATTTCTCCCACCATGCTGCATATCATAGGGCTTGACATTCCCGGGGAAATGACAGGAAATGTATTATACCGGGGCAATTGACAAAAACATGCTCAATTATTTCCAGACATGTCCATATATTCCATTACCAGGTGCCGAAGATCCAAGGCCCGCATAAAGGATTTATCTGTATCCAGAAATTTCGGAAGCATTACAACTCCCCGGGTTTCCTCTCTGCCCGGGCCTCCGTGGGCACCGCTTTCGATGTTAAATGACAGCTGCGGTCCATTTGGATCCCAACCGGAAATAACGATGTCTCCGGCATCACGGTGACGGCAGACATGAGCCAGGTCCCTGGCGACCTGGTCGGCAAAAGGATGGTCTTTGCCAAGGATCGCCTCAAACTCACGCTCCAGGTCAAAAGATCCGTGAGCGTTCATGGCAATAATTTTTCCGCGCTCCTGAAAAAGCACCAGGGGAATATGGACTGTCCGGACCAGGTTACCTGCAAACGCACGAATCTTTTCTGGGGCCGGCATAGAGGGAATATAGACATGCCCCAGGGGCCCCATGGTGGTAATTTGCAATTTATCCAGTGACACAGAAATTTCGCCCAGAAGTTTTTCAGGAAACCGCTGGTTCAGAAAAAATGCCCGGGACTTTTTATACAACCCAGCCAGGGCATTGTCAGACACCTCATGGGACTTTTTTTTGGTATCTCTCTGATGGTCGTAGGCATGCCGGATGGCGTCTTTGACCCCCAGACCAAAACAGGTGCCATACCAGGTAACCGCCTCCTGCCCGTGATCGGAATAGATGATGAGTTGATATTCACGGTTCCTGGAACGGTTGGCCGTTCTATAGATATCTTTGATGGCATCATCGATTCCCTTCAGACTCCAGTGGGCAAACCTGGAGCCCGGTCCCCTGCGATGGGCCTGTTCATCATACCCCAGAAAAGTGGCACATATAATCGGAACACCACGGGTCACATCCATTTTTACCCGGAATCGGATCAGTTCTCTTAATATGACACAGATGACGATACGGGCAGGAATAAATACGAGTTCCTTTACAAACTTTCTGCCGGCTGCAATGCCCCGGAAAAAATCGGTAACCGC
>JAABRW010000391.1 GCA_011390695.1 Desulfotignum sp. | reverse complement strand
TTCCGCTTTCTGGAACACCGCCTTTCGATAGGAATAATAGAAAAGCCATCCCCCGGCAGAGGCGGACAAAAAGGCAAATACAGCCAGAAACAATATGATCATTCGCAATCGCATGCTGTAAGTATAGGCAGAAGCATCACCATTTTTCAATTGAGAATATTGTGGTTCTTCGATAGGATGGGGCAAACAGGATCAATAATAATACTTTTTGAAAGTGACATCCATGCCCTTCATTACCTTTAATGCATTTTCATTTTTGCAGAAAAAATTCAAAGAAAAAAATCTTCCCTTTGCGGATGCCCGGGTGTCTATCTCTTCAGGCACCACTGCCAGGGATCTGATTTTTCAGATGCAGCTTACCGAAGAAGAGGTGGAGGCAGTCTTTGTAAATGGCCGGGTTCATCCTTTGGAAACGGTTCTCAAGGAGCAGGATCGGGTGGCGTTTGTTCCCCATGGCACGCCTGGTCCTTATCGGGTCCTTTTGGGATTTAAAAATAAACAAAATGGCTGAGAATTGTGTAAAATCCGTCAGAGCTTTTATAGCCATCCCTTTGCCTGGTTCTGTGCGCCATCTGCTCAAAGATCTTCAGCTTCGACTGAAAAAAGCGGGTATCAAGGCATCCTGGCCAAGACCTGACGGGCTTCATCTGACGTTGAAGTTTTTGGGCGAAATCCCCTGTCACAGCCAAGACCAGATCCAGGCTGTTATGGACAGGTTTTCCGGACAATATCCACAGCTTGTTCTGGCCGCGGGCAGCATCGGCGTTTTTCCGAAAATAACAAAAGCCCGGGTCATCTGGGCCGATATCAGGGGACAGACCCATCGGCTGGAAAAGCTTTTTTACAAACTGGACAAAGAACTGGATGTGCTTGGGATACCCGGACAAACCCGGCCATTTTCGCCACACATCACTCTGGCACGGATCAAGGGGCCTGTTTCTTCCCAAAAGCTGGCAGGGCTGATCCAAAAATGTGAGAATATTTGGTCTGATGAATTTTGTGCCGGTAACATGGTCCTTTATAAAAGCACCCTCTCTGCCCGGGGCGCCATTCACACCCGATTGTTTCACACACCGCTTGGCACCTCGGACTGCCAATGTCTGCAATGAACTAAGGGGCAGCGTACTGTCTTAAAAAGAAAACAGCCTGTTGCTTTTGGGGATGTTGCGTATGTCTGCTGATCAGTGAAATGGTGAAAGTGTGACTGCATGACCATTTTTTTCTTCAATCTCTGCAGCAAAAAAGTTTTCCATATCAGTTGAAAGGGTCAACGCAGAAAAGATTCCCCTTAACTGGGTTCCCTGGAATGCTTTGCCTGAAATTGAAATTTTGGGAATGTTTTTTTCGGCCCGTGCCCATTCATAAAAAGAAAACTGTATCTGCTGAAAAGACAGTATTTTTTTTTCTGTTTGAGGGCCAAGGGCATTGATTTCATTTTCAAGGGCATGAATTTTTCTTTGGTATTGCTTTTTTTCTGCATTCAATTCTTTTAACGAGGAAACGGATTTTTTCATTCTATGCTCAAAATTTTTGATGAGTTTTGAAATATTTTTTTCATTGGCTGCTTTGGTATTAATTTTTTTCCATTCCTTTTCAAGGATGTTTTTTTTGTATTTTGCCCTGTCATGAAATAATTTCAACTCAACCATTTTCTGAAATATTTTTTTCTCCAGCTGTTCCTGTTCTTTTTTTTTGCTTTCCAGAACTGTCAGGTTTTCTTTGATGCGGTGAATTTTTTGCTGTATGGACTGGCCCAGTGCGGTGATATGGTGTTCTGATCCGGCAGCAATGATGCAGGAACGCGATTTTTGGCTTCCAATGCCCCTGAGAAAGATGCCTTTTTTGGCATGAATAGTGGAAGAAATGACCCGGCATTGTCCTGCGTCAATTTTACCGCTGCAGCGGATCACAGAATCAATGATTTCATTTTTCACATAAACATTTCCAAACGTTTCAATGCGGCAGTTATGCAGGTACCGGGCATGAATATCACCCTGGGACCGGATAACCGTATCGGTTATACCTATGCTGGATGTAATATCGCCCATGGCTTCAATTCTGGCATCCCGGATTTCTGTGGCGGTAATTTTGCCGGCAGTCACCGGATAGGCACCAAAAAGTATCCCGGATATGGACAGATCTGCATAGGCTTCCAGCGGACCGTATCGCAGATCTGCATCTTCCAGCACATGAATTTTTGGATGAATAAATAATTTGCGGTCCAAAGACAGGCCGGGTACCCCGGTTTTTGCTGCAACCACCCCCAGGCCATTCTGGGCGGGACGGGTATTGCCGCCGCACTGAAAGGTGAAATCCGTACCCTGCCTTTTCTGGCTTTTTTTTCCGAACACATCGGTTTTAATATAGGTGTCAGGACCGGCGGTCCGGTTCATCAGGATTTCTCCC
>JAABRW010000390.1 GCA_011390695.1 Desulfotignum sp. | reverse complement strand
AGCTGTTGCCGGATTATTTTTTCTCCTGTATAAAAATCTCCCCATAAAACGGTCAGGTCTGCAAAAGCCAGCAGGGCATGTGTTTTTTCATTGCCATCAAGTGTTGCAAGGGCTTTGCGGAAAATATCCCGGCTTTTGCTGTATTGTCCGAAAGAAGCGTATACCTCTGCCAGGGCCTGGAGGGTATGGGGATCAGGATCAGGATCAGTAGAATCATCAGGATCAGCAGGATCATCAGAATCAGCAGAATCATCAGAATCGGCAGATCCGGTAAAATCTTCGGCAAGATCAATTGCCCTGCTTCGGTTTCCCTGCAAAAATGCCAGCTTGATGCGCAAAAGTTTTACCCGGCTGCTGTCCGGTCGGTTGCCGGCCAGCCTGTTGATGAGTGCATCCGCCCTGGCCAGGTGATCCGGAGTTTTGCTTTGCACAAGTAGTTCCAGCAGCATCAAACGGGTTTTGAAATCGCTTATTGTTTCACTTTGCGGCACGATGGCTGACCGGCTGTTTTCCGGGGTGGGCCGGTAGAACTGCTTGTCTTTTCCAGCAGCCGGCGTTGGCAGTGACATCAGAATCAGCCATGCCAGGCAGAAGAAAACTGTGAAAATCTTGTTTATGTATACCCCCGGGATCATAATCAGTTAATCCGTAAGGGTCTTTTCCAGCTCTGTGATGGCCTGGTCGAATTTTTCCGCCCAGATCAGCACCTGGGCGTACTTTCTTCTTACCTGGATATCCCCGGGTCTTTCTTTGAGAATGGTTTTGAACTCCTTTGCCGAAGCCCCGTAATCGCCTGTCCAGCTAAGCACCTGGGCCAGCTTCAGGCGGACTGCATGATCGGAAGGTTCGGATAAAAGATGGTCGGCATAAATCTTTACCGCAGGTTCATACTTTTTGCGGGCAACATGGATATCGGCCAATTCCAGTTTTGCAGCGGGGGACAATTGCTTTTCAGGCACTGTGGAAAACATTTTTTCAGCTTCGTCCAGGTCCCCTTTCCAGTAAAGCACCCGTGCAAGTTCAAGCCGGGCTTCTGCCAGGTCGGGTTTTTGATTCAAAAGTTTTTTGTATTGCAGCACAGACGCTTTGTAGCGCTTTGTGTAGCTCAGCAGCCGGGCCAGTTCCAGGCGCGCCTGCCAGTCCGGTATCTCTTCGAGAAACACCTCCTGCCGGTCTTCAAGCGCGGATTCAGCGCAAAAGGCTGAACCGGGGATTTTCCACACGAGCACAGCGCATGCAATCATAATAAAAAGTGTTGTTTTTGTTGTTTTCATGAGTTTTCTCCAAGAATCCGGTAATAAATATCAATGGCTTCCACAAAACGCCCCTGCCTGGATAAAATCCTGGCCTGCCACACCCGGGCAATACGCCAGCCTGGTTTTTGGTCCAGAACCCTGTCTATGATTGCAAGGGCATGATCCGGATTGTTGTTCAGTAAATGCACCTGGGCCAGTTTTACCTGCAGGGAGAGACTATCCGGGCTTTTTTGTTCTATCTGCAAAAAAATATCCAAAGCCTTGTCAAATTTTTCCAGGGCAAGATAAGTATCTCCGAGACGATGCCAGGCAACCGGGTTGTCTATTCCCTTTTCCAGAGCCATACGATAGAGCCCGGCGGCTTTTTGGTAATCTTTTGCCATAAATGCCTGCCGTGCATGGTGAGACAGCACTACATCCTGGTTGATACGCGTATATGCCCAGGGAACCGCGGCCATCAGAAAGCACAACATCCCGGCAAACAGCAGATATTGTCTGGATCCGGCACTCATGCCCCCAGCCTGCCTGATGGGATTTTCTTTTTCATGGTCAGTGTGTTTTTACCGGCAAATGATTTGTATCTGACTTCATCCATTGTTTTTTGAATCAGAAAAAGCCCTCTGCCACCTTCTGTTTCGGAAATATTATCCCGGGGTTCGCAAAGCTGTTGTTTTTGTTTCAGGATCTCTGTATTTAAAGGGATACCCGTGTCAGTTACCTGTACAACAATATCGGACGGATAAAGCAAAACATTTACTTCTACGCTGCAGTCTGCCCTGCATGCATGTGCGTGTTTTATGCTGTTGGCTACGGCTTCACAAACCGCCAGTTCAACTGAATAGACAAGCTCCTTGTCCGGTGTCGTCCCTGCAAGAATCCCTGTGATCGCCCGGCCGATCATTTGTACACAATCCAGGCGGCAGGGTATTTTTAAAGAAATTTTACCTAAGGGCGCCATGATTCATGCAAACCGGCTCAGGGATTGCATCGCTTTATTTCTGTCTTCATGGATTTTGAAAACGCCCCTGTCCAGCCGGGTGATTGAAAAAAGTTTGGCAACGTTCGGGAGGACGCCAAAAAATTCCAGCCGCCCCTTGTTACCGATTGTTTTCACTGTGGAAAGCAGGGCGGATAATCCTGAACTGTCCATG
>JAABRW010000389.1 GCA_011390695.1 Desulfotignum sp. | reverse complement strand
ATAATCTTTTTTGGAAAAAACCGGCATATCTGCCGGCACAACCCGGTACCTATGGAGCCCCCCGCCCCTGTGACCAGCACGCACTTTTTGCCCAGATACCCGCCGATCTCCTTTTTGTCCAGGCGCACCGGTTCTCTTCCAAGAAGGTCCCTGTACTCCACATCTCTTATGGCACTGATACTGATCCTGCCGTCTATCAGCTCCCCCATATCCGGAATGGTTTTAAAGGCAACATCCGCGTTTTTGCACAGATCCACAATATGCCGCATCCGTTCCGAGGTAGCCGAAGGAATGGCGATAATAACATCTTCTATTTCCATGCTGCTGACCACAGATTCCAGGGCATCTATCGTATTCAGCACCGGAACCCCGTGAATCTTCCTGCCGATTTTGGCGGTATCATCATCCAGAAATCCCTTCACATGGGACTGGACAGAAGGGTTTTCCCGGAACTGCCGGCAGATCTTCTCCCCGCAGTCTCCGGCCCCGATAATCAGCATCCGCCTGCCCTTGTGGTTTTTTCTTCGATACATGAGGGGCAGCATGGTAAAAAGGTCCCGGATCCTGACACTTTCAGTGAAATTTTCAAAACACAGCCTGGTAAACACCCGCAGGCCCATGACCACCATGATGGTCAGGCACCAGTCAATGATAAATACCGACCTTGACACCATTTCAAATCTGTTTTTATACAGGATAAACACAATCAGGCCAAGACTGGCAATGGTGGATGCCTTGATGATATTCATCAGGTCATTGATGCTGGTATACCGCCACATGCCTTTGTACAGATCAAAGAAATAAAAGCAGACAAGCTTGCCTGCCAAAACAAAGAAAATCAATTCGTTGAATTTTTCCATGGCCCAGACAGGCACGTCAAAGTCAAAACGGATCACATGGGCCAGATAAAATGACATCCATAAAAGGACAGCATCAAGCAGCAGCGCCACCAGCAGATTTCTGGTAAATTTAATTCTCATCAGCGGCAAACTTTCTGCGTACAATAATGGAAAAAATAACAAAAATCAGGCCGTAAAAAAAATATGTGCCCAATAAAAGTCCCCTTCCCTCTGGCTGGACAGCGATCCCAGACACCCCGATGGCCAGCTGCACCATGCCGTATCCTAACGCAACTTTCCAGTGCCCGATACCAGCCTCGTTTACCAGTATCTGGTAGATATGCTTCCGGTGGGGCTCTATCAAAGAATCCCTGTGTTTTATTCTGACAACCATAGTAAACAGTTCATCAAAATAAAACGGCGCCAGAAACCCGGCCATGACCATAAAATCCGACAGATCCCGTGATAAAAACACAACGAGACAGGCAAAGACAAAACCGAGAAGAATGCTGCCCACATCTCCTAAAAAAACCTTTGCCCTGGGGATATTAAAACACAAAAATCCCAGGCATGAAAACGCCAGGGCAAGGCCCAGGTAAACAAACGCCTGGTCCAGGCCTGAAAGCCGGGCATAAAAAGCCGTCAGTAAAAATGCAAGAAACCCTGTTATGCCGGCAATGCCGTCTATGCCGTCCATGAAATTGTAAAAATTTGCCGTCCCAACAATAAAAAAAAGAACCGGCAGCCAAGCAGCAAGGGCCAGGGCATCCGCCTGTTTCGAGGATAAGAAAAAAACCAGAAAAAACAGGCTGCAACTGAAATGGATCACCAGCCGCTGTGACACAGGCAGAATATATTTGTCCGCACCCCAGAAACTGGCCAGCGATATCACCAGGGCCGGCACCCATATAAACACGGGAATTTGCAGAACCAGACTTGCAAAAACAAGGGCCGCCAGAATACCCAGTCCAGCCCCCTTGGGAACTTCTTTATGGTGCGAGCTTCTGCTGCTGGGCATATCCATGGTGCCCAGCCTGCCTCCGAAACGCATCACAAGCCACGCACCTGAATATCCCAGCAGAAAACCCGACAATACAGCCATCATATCTCAGGTTCCATTATACGGCTATACGGCATTTTTGTCACGCCCATGGTCTGTTCCATTTTCTTCATCCGTGATTCACCTTTGGATATGGCGTTTTTCCAATTTACATACCAGACCACCGTCTGTTCAATCCCTGCCCAACCGATATCACCGGATGCC
>JAABRW010000388.1 GCA_011390695.1 Desulfotignum sp. | reverse complement strand
GATTCTTTTACCACAGAGAGCCTGGATGTTATAGAGAATTCTGCATGACCGGCCCAATTTTCGAAAGAAAAGGGGACAGATTTATTTTTTCGGGCCTGATCATGCAGGAGCGGGGCACACAGGGCATGCCCGTGGCCTGCTATATCATCACGGACATCCGCACCCTGATCAGCTACCTGCTGGGCTCCCTGTTCAGAATAACCCTAAAAGAGGCGCCACTGCGTGTTTATCCAACACGTTGGTACGCATGAGAACTTCTATGATGCCCTCAAGCGTTAC
>JAABRW010000387.1 GCA_011390695.1 Desulfotignum sp. | reverse complement strand
TGCCCCTTGACACCATTGATGCTTCCCAGGTACTTGCCGAAGAGATCGTCCGGGTTGTAAAATATCCATAAAACGGGTCGTTGACTGTTATTTGTTCTGAGGATACTGGCTGATCCAACTCTCAACCAATAACCGGTTCACCTGTTGGAATTCTTGCTTTTTACTGCTCCGTAATGCAATTCTGAAACCGTTATGGTTGAAACACCAATGTCGCCTACCTCAAATTGTTTGAATTTGTGAATAATTTCAATGGGTCTCTGATTCATTATGTAGACACAGATATTTGTATTCAGTAAATATCTAAATTCCCATGATGTGAATCACTCAGTCATCCACTATCTGTTAGCTTGACCAAAGATCCTGAAAAGGGTAGGGTATCCAGTATGAAAAACCTGTAAGCTCCAGACATCCCTCTGGCGGATTTAAGCAGATCGCTGCCTGTCTTACACTTCAAGGAGACAACATGCAGGATCAGACCCAGCCCGGAGCGGATGCCCTGTCCGCCTATTTTTTTCAGATCGCCGATGCAGCGCAAAAACAAACCGTGGATACTTCTGATGCCCTGTTTCCCATTATTCGGCAGGTTCTGGCTGCAGCAGACCAGGTACTGGATTCCGTGGCCGGAACATGCGAATCGCCGATGCCGGAATGTGCCAGCGGATGCAGTTTCTGCTGCCATTCCCGCATCCATGTGATCCCCCTGGAAGCGGTTGTGATCTGTTCTTATGTGCACAAACATTTCAGCCCGGCAGCAATGCAGGGCCTGAAAGCCCGGATCCACACCAACCTCTCATATACCAGGGGCCGGTCCCTGGCCCAGCGGGTGGCGGTAAAGGACCAGACCCCCTGTATCTTTCTGGCGCACCATGCCTGTTCCATTTACGACCAGCGGCCCTTTATCTGCAGAACCTGGAATTCATTGAGCAGACAGGCGTGCGAAACCGCTTTTGTCTCCGGCAATCAAAATGCGGAAATCCCCTGTCTGTCTGCCCCCAATTATGTGTATACCCTGGCCCGGGATGTGGTCCAGTCGGTGTGTGAAACCATGCATTTGGAAACCGGGCGGTTTGAACTGGTGTCTGCCATGGACCATTGTCTGGGGATGAAAGATGCACCCGGAGACTGGACAGGAGGCTGCACCGTGTTCGGCAGGCCCGGAGGTGAAAGCCGGGGAAAGACTGATAAAAAAGATGGAGAAGGCCGGTTGTGACGGCCTCCTATGCCGGACTTTCCCCTGGTGAGTCAGCCTTTATGGAAATACAGGTGAAACGGCTGCTGGAACGGTATTTTCTGACCTTTGCCAGGCAGGACACCTGCATGGAGTATTTTTTGTGGGATGTGAAAACCAGGGACCTTGTTTCCCTGAACCTGATTCTTTCCCATGATCGGTTTTCCAAAGGAATTTACATATCAAAATTTTATCCCCGGCTGTTTCTTCAATTTCAACCCAGGTTTCTGTCAGCTGCCTGTTTTTTTCTGATGGTACACCACAGTGCCGGTGTCTTCGGCCTTCCAGACCATTGCCGGATATCTCTTGAAACCAAAGAAAAAGTGTTTGCCGATTTTTATTCCCGGCTTGCCGATTTTCACTTTACCATCGCCAGCCATCGCCCGGCCAACCGGGTCTGTCTCAACGGATCTTACCCGTGTCTGCCCATTTCCAGAAAAATCATGAATGAAAAATAAAAATGTTTCTGTAATCTCAGCAGTGTTGTGATATGATTGTGTATTGTCTGACCGGGTGATCCGATCGGACAGCATAATGCAAAAAGACAACAGCATAATGCAAAAAAAAAACAAAAAGATAACTTCTGGCCCCGGATATTTTTATGGAAACACTACCCAGTATTACCCAGTCACCAGCACCCGGTACCTCCCGGGTGTTGTTTTGCGGGGACTGCCTGTTATTTACCCTTACCCTGGATAAAGATGTGGCCGGTAATGCCTGGGTCCGCACCAATCTGGGCACAGCCGGCGTTGCCCGGCGGGAAATCATCGACCGGGTGGAAAAAAACGAGATCAAGCTGGATGAGGCCTGGTATGATATCCAGATGAATAAAAAAAGCGCCACAGAATTTCAGATCCTTTTACCGCTTCACCAGACCGGCTATTTCCAGGCCAAATGCTTTTTTATCCCGGAAAACCAGGGTGTCCCCGTGTGGCCGGAAGGCGACAATTGTGTGTTGAATGTGGAGCCGGCCGGTACCTGCTGCGCCAACATTATTTACAATGCCTTTGTCCGCCAGTTCGGCCCGTCCCGATACAGCGCCGAAGGCGGAGGTGACCGGTCTCTTGCCCCGTTGATCCAGACCCTGGATGCCAAAGGATTCACCGTGATCCCGGAGTCCGGAAAATTCCGGGATCTCAAAGAACAGGTGGGGTTTATTTTTTCAACCCTGGGCTGCCGGGCTCTGCACCTTCTGCCCATCCATCCCACCCCCACCAC
>JAABRW010000386.1 GCA_011390695.1 Desulfotignum sp. | reverse complement strand
AAAACTTTCTGTGGTAGTCGGCGGCAATCCGGTCTTTTTCCCACAACAATTCCTGGTGCCGGAGCTGGTTTTCAAGCTCATTTACCTGCTTTGCCAGTGACGTATAATCCGGTTTTTCACTCATGGGGATCCTTTTATACAAATAATACCAGGCTGGCCGCCATTACAGCCATTCCCGCCACCACCCCGTACATGGCAATGTGATGGTCCCCGTATTTTTCCGCTGTGGGCAGCAGTTCATCCAGGGAAATAAATACCATGATGCCCGCCACTGCGGCAAACAACAGGCCGAATAAGGTGTCGGTGGCGTATCTGAGAATCAGAAAATATCCCAGCAAAGCCCCCACCGGTTCAGACAGGCCCGATAAAAACGACAGGCCAAAGGCTTTTTTCCGGCTGCCAGTGGCATAAAAGATGGGAACAGATACAGCAATGCCTTCAGGGATACTGTGGATGGCAATGGCAATGGCTATGCTCATGCCCAGGGCCGGATCCTGGAGTGCGCCGACAAATGTGGCAATGCCTTCGGGAAAATTGTGGATGCCGATGGCCAGAGCGGAAAAAAGACCCATGCGGTGCAATTTTTTTTTCTGCAGCACCAGATCCGGGTCTGACATTTCTTCAACATTCCTGATTTCATGGGGGTTTTCATAACCGGGAACCAGATAGTCGATCAGGGCGATCAGGAGGATACCTGCGAAAAATGCCAGGGTGGTCATCAGATACCCCTGAAAGGAACCAAGGGCAGCTTCCAGGGATTGTCTGGCCTTGACAAAAATTTCCACCAGGGAAACATAGATCATGACCCCGGCGGAAAACCCCAGAGAAGCAGTTAAAAACCGGGTATTGGTGCGTTTGGCAAAAATGGCCAGGCCGCTGCCGATACCGGTTGACAGGCCTGCCAGAACGGTAAGGGAGAACGCAAACAAAACCGTTCCGGTGTCATAAGCCATATTAACCCATCTCCTCAAAAATTATGCCAGGGTCTAAATACATGCGGCAGAGTGTCTGCAATGTCTGGGATAACCCTGGTTCCGGAACTGGTTGTAATAATTTTTACAGGGCAATGTCAATATGCATTCCGATACCCGGGGCTGAATCCCGGCATCATATGCTTTTTTCCCACGGTCTGCCCTTTGGCAAAACTGTCCAGAAACTTTCGGACATTGCCGGTGACAAAAGAGAGGAGATGAATGTTTTGTTCTGATATCAGGTCTGCAGGTTTTCGGGAGATGGCGCCGCATACCAGGGTATCAATTTCAAGTGATTTCAGGGTATTGATAAGGTGTACAGGAGATTCCGGATCAAAGGATGTATAAAACTGTCTGGTAATATGTCTGTCTTCAATCTGAACCACCAGCAGGGTGCGGGCGGAATCAAAAACAGGTGAAATCCGGTTTCCCCATATGGTGACAGCAATTTTCAAAAAAAATCTCCATGTGCAGAATTGGTATGCCGTTGTATTGCTGCACATGACAGATGCAAAGCCTGTGCCGGACTATACCGGAATGTGAGGGTGCGGTTAATGATCTGAAAAATTTCCTGTCTGGCAGGCAATCCAGCAGTTTAAAAACAAATGATGGCCCCGGTCATTCAGGGGGGAGGGTCGCAAAAAAAGGACCTGTCCGCCGGCATGGGTTGCATTTATAATTTTATGCCCAGTTTTTTTATGCGCCGGAACAGGGTGCTTTTATGGATACCCAGGTCTTTTGCAGCTGCATTTCTGTTGTAATTGTTTCTGGCAAGGGCATCGGAGATCAGATTGATCTGTGCGGTTTTTACCGGATCATCCGAGGTTTTTCGGGAGGAAACCGGTTTTCCGGCAAGAAATCCGGGCAGATGTTCCCAGGTGATGGTACCTTCCGGACACAGGACAAATGCATGCTCGATAATGTTTTCCAGTTCCCTGATATTGCCGGGAAAGGTGTGGGACATGAGGGCGGCCAGCACCTCCTGGTCAATTGCCTGGATGAATTTTCCCTGGCGCAGGTTCATTTTTGAAATAAAGCGCTCCACCAGCAGGGGTACATCTTCCATGCGCTGGCGCAAAGGCGGCAGGGTGAGCCGGACCACATTGACCCGGTAGTACAGATCCTGGCGGAACTGGTCAGCCGCCATAAGCTCGGACAGGTCCTTGTTGGTTGCTGCAATGATCCGGATATCGGTTTTTTCCTTTTCTATGCCGCCCAAAGGGGTATATTCATGTTCCTGGAGTACCCGGAGCAGGCTCACCTGGAAGGCAGGGCTGGTATCTCCGATTTCATCTAAAAATATGGTGCCCCCGTGGGCCAGGGCGAACTGCCCCGGCTTGTCTTTGACAGCATGGGTAAAGGCGCCTTTTTTATACCCGAACAGTTCGGATTCCAGCAGGGTGTCGGGCAGGGCCCCGCAGTTGATGGCCATGAAAGGCTTGTCTTTTCTGGGCCCCATGTTGTGGATGGCCCGGGC
>JAABRW010000385.1 GCA_011390695.1 Desulfotignum sp. | reverse complement strand
TGGCCACAGCACCGTTTTTCATTACCAGAATGCTGTCCATGGACTGGAGCAATGCGGGTTTGTGGGTAACCATGATACAGGTGCAGGTCCGTTTTTGCCCAAGGGCTTCCAGGGTCTGCAGCAGCTGCTGTTCTCCTGCTTCATCCAGGTTGGAGGTGGGCTCGTCCAGCACCAGGAGCTTAGGATTTTTGTACAGGGCCCGGGCCAGGCCGATTTTCTGGCGCTGGCCCCCGGAAAGCCGCAGGCCGTCATCGCCTTCCAGTTGCGTATCCAGCCCGTCCGGCAGGTTGTTCACCAGGTGTGCACTGCCGCTCAGGGCAATGGCCCGTTCCAGGGAGGCCCTGTGGGGCTCTCCCAGCCTTGCGATGTTTTGGGCAACCGTACCGGGAAACAGTTCGATCTCCTGGGGCAGGTATCCGATGAAACGCCCGATCTCTTCTTTGTCCCGGGTAAAAATAGTGCTGCCGTCCAGCAGCACCTTTCCCCCGGCACAGGGTGCTATTCCCAGGATCATCCGGCACAGGGTAGTTTTGCCGGCACCGCTGGGTCCGATAATACCCAGCAGGTGTCCGGGGTCCAGGGCAAAAGAAACATTGTTCACCAGGGTATGGGCCCCGGCCCTGAAAGAGGCATTTTCCACCTCAAGGTGTCCTGCAGGTTCGGGCAGGGGCATGGTCTGGGGCTGGTTTTCCAGAAAATCGGAAAATGCCTTTACCCGCTGGTAGGCTTCTTTGGCCCCCTGGGTCATGCGCCAGGAGGACATCAGCTGCATCAGAGGGGCCAGGGCCCGTCCCATGATAATGGAGGCCGCCACCACCAGCCCGATATCCATGCCCTGTGTCATGGCAAAAAACGCGCCGGCGCAGTAGATCAACACCTGGATGACATTCTGGAGCGGCTTGATAAGGGCCTGGATGGTACCGGCATGGTAACTGGAGCGTGTCTGGTTGAAGATCACCTCACTGTTTTTGGCAAGGAACCGGTCGGTGATGGCCTGGATCATGCCCATGCCGTTGATCACCTCCACATTGCGCAAAAACGAATCTACGAACCGCTGATTCCGGCGGGCTTTCAGGTTGGCGGTTTTCATGTTCTCCCGGATCAGATATTCCTGCAGAACACTCAGTGCGATCATAACGGCCGCCCCCAGAGTGGCGATGGCCCCGAGCACCGGCTGGACCAGAAAGATCAAAAGCAGGTAGAACGGGGACCAGGGTGCGTCGAACAGTGCGTATATGGCAGGAGAGGATGCATAGGACTTCAGGGTATCCAGGTCATTGAGTCCTGTGCGGTATGCCCGGGTACTGTTCCGGCTCACCCCCTGCACCATGCCGGCAAAAATATCGCGGCGCAGGTCCAGGACCATTTTTTTGCCTGCCATGGCCAGCAGCCGGGACCGGACATAATTGAATCCCCCCAGGGCCATGATGGCAAAAAATGCGATGGTAGTGATGTTGGCCAGGGAAATGGTGCTGTAGGAGATAATGATATTGCTGTATATGGTGAACATGTAAAATGGAAAAATCAGCTGTAGAATATTCACAAAACAGCTCAGCAGGGCTGCAAAGGTGAAAAACATCTTCCATTTTTTGATAAATTGCGCCACGGTTATGCCTGGTCCACGAATGCCGCAATATCCTGTGCGGTCCAGACCGCAGGGTCTTTTTTCCAGGGATCCTGCCCAATGCTGCCGGTGCTGCCGTTTTTGCCGGTGCTTTTCTGTGAACCGGACCGGCCCAGGGCGTCAAACAAAACAAAAACACCGAACAGGACCAGGGGGGCCAGAAACGTATAGAGCAGCACAACATAAATGGCGATTAAGGGGCCGGGGCGCATCAGTGATTTTCCTTATTCCGGAACCGGCAGGTCAACGGGCGGAGTGTTTCCGGTCATCAGTTTCAGCTCCGATTCCGCCAGCCGGAAATCCAGAATGGCCTGGGCATAGTTGCCCCTGGCCCGGATCAGGCGGCTCTGGGCATCCAGAAAATCCGGGATGGTGGAGATGCCGGCATTGAGCCGCCTTTCCTCCAGGGCATAGTACTCTTCCGCCGCCTCCAGGGCACCGACTGCGCCCTCCATGCGTTTGTTTGCCTCGGTCATGGCCAGCAATGCCCTGCGTATGCCCGAGGATATGGTGTTTTCCGCCTCATCGATCAAGGCGGTGATTTTCTGCTCCAGGGTTTTGTGCTTTTCCTTTTCATACCAGGCCCGGCCCCCGTCAAACAGCTCCCATGACACATAAATACCCGCAGACCAGTATCGGTTCCGCTGGTCCCTGTCAAATCGGGAAATTCCGCTGGTTGCCAAAGCATCATAATCCCTGTTGGAATCGGTGTACCCGGCATCCAGTCGCACCGACGGCAGGTATTTTCCCATGGCGATATCTGCATCTTTTCGGGTCATCTGTTTTTGCAGGTACAGGCTTTCAATATCAGGACGGTCTTCAAGGGCCTTTGCCAGGGTGGGGGAAAAGGCTGGAATGCCCGTGACCACCGGGGCCAGTTCCCCTGAAAAAACGACACCCG
>JAABRW010000384.1 GCA_011390695.1 Desulfotignum sp. | reverse complement strand
CGGTGCCAGCCCACGGGTTCTCTTTTTCCCTGAACATCGTGCTGCCGCCCCTGGGCATTGTTTTCCTCCAGAAAATGGCACCTGAATCGGTTTCCACAAAACACAATGCAACCATGGAGTAAGAAGAAAAAAACCAATGAAAGCATTAATTTTGACCAATGAGTATCCCCCCCATATTTACGGCGGGGCCGGGGTGCATGTGGACCATCTTGTCCGGGAAATGACCGCCCTGTCTTCCGGCACAGACTTCTTTGATGTCCTGTGTTTCGGGGACCAGAAACAGTCCGACCCCAATCTGCGGGTATCCGGTGTGCCAGAGATACCTTCTGTGGTATCAGGGCTGCAGCGGCCCAAACTGGGTGACACCCTGGTGCGCAATGCCGTCATGATCGGTACTGCAAATAAGGCTGATGTGATCCACTGCCACACCTGGTACACCTATATGGCCGGGTGTCTGCTCAGAGAAATCCTTGGGGCCCCCCTGGTTGTCACCACCCATTCCCTGGAACCCCACCGTCCCTGGAAAAAAGACCAGCTCGGTGACAGCTACCATGCCACCTGCTGGCTGGAAAAAACAGCCATGGAAAATGCAGACGGTATTATCGCTGTGTCTGAAACCATGAAACAGAACGTGATGGATCTTTACCAGATCGATCCTGAAAAGATCCAGGTCATTTATAACGGGGTGGATACCCGGTTTTTTTGTGAGACATCCCGGCCGGAAACACTCAGGACTTACGGCATTGATCCGGACAAACCCTATATTCTTTTTGTGGGCAGGATTACCCGTCAAAAGGGGATCATGCATCTGATCCGGGCCATTGCCATGGTGGATCCGGGCGTACAGACAGTGCTGTGTGCCAGTGCCCCTGATACCAGAGAAATTGCACAGGAAATGGAAACCCGGGTAAAAAATGCCAGTCAGGAAACAGGCAGAGAGATTCTCTGGATTTCAGACACAATTCCTTTGCAGGATCTGCCGGTTCTTTACAGCCATGCCGCTGTTTTTGTATGTCCATCTGTGTATGAACCTTTCGGCATCATCAATCTTGAGGCGGGTGCGTGCAACACACCGGTGGTGGCTGCAGCGGTCGGGGGGATTCCGGAAGTGGTGGTCCATGAGGAAACCGGGCTTCTGGTTCCCTTTGCAGCCAAAGAGGATGCAGAACCCAAAAGGCCGGAAGAATTTGCTGCAGATCTGGCAGCTGCCATCAACACCCTGATACAGGCGCCGGAAAAAAGGACCCAAATGGGTGCGGCAGCCCGCAAAAGAATCGAAAAACAGTTTTCCTGGACCAGCATTGCCCGGCAGACCCTGGATTTTTATCAGCACCTGATCAAAAATCACGGTCAGTATAGGGACACCTAAAATTGCTGAAGAATTTCATCCCCTAAGCTTTTGAGCCTTTTTGATTGACAATACCTGGATTTTTTTTCTACCGTAACGTGGAACAAATAATCGACGATGATAAACCCTAAAACAACGGAATATAAGGAGAAAGAATATGGATCTGATTCGGATTTTGGTTGCGATACTTTTACCGCCGCTGGGTGTTTTTCTTCAGGTGGGATTTGCCGGGGCCTTCTGGCTGAACATTCTCTTGACGCTTTTGGGGTATATCCCCGGCATCGTGCATGCCGTCTGGATTATTGCCAAGCGCTGACCTAGGAACAGGGGAAATAATATCAAAAGCGTTCTGAACAGATACTGGCATTTCGGATATGGTATTTTCCGGATTTCGGGCAGGGAATTTGTCCGGGACCGGTGCAGCCTGCAGGCATCGGCCTTAACCCTGTATACTTTGTTGTCCATTGTGCCGGTCATGGCCATGGCATTCGGCATTGCCAAGGGATTCGGTTTCCAGAAATATCTTGAAAACCGGATGCTGTCTTTGTTTGCCGGCCAGGAACAGATCATCCAGAATGTTCTGACCTTTTCCGTCAATCTGCTGGAAAGAACCAAAGGCGGGCTCATGGCGGTGCTGGGCATCATTTTTTTGATGTATGCGCTGATAAAACTCATGGGCCACATGGAAGATACATTCAACAGAATCTGGCGGGTTCAGGGCAATCGCTTTATTATCCGCAAAATCACCGATTATTTTACCATTGCCATGGCAGCCGGGCTGCTGGTTATTTTTTCGGGCAGTGCCACGATTTTTATAACCGGTTATCTGGAAAAATTCATGGTAATCCTGGACCTTCCAGCCGGCCTGGGCCTTCTGATCTCTTTTGGCCTGAATATATTTCCCTTTGTGACTGTGTGGGCGGTATTTTTCTTTTTTTATATGTTTATTCCCAACAAAAATGTGAATGTCCGGGCTGCTCTGGCCGGAGGTATCATTGCCGGCACCATTTTTCAGCTGGCCCAGATAGCCTATGTCCAATTCCAGGTGGGTGTTTCCGCCTATAATGCCATTTACGGCAGTTTTGCTGCCATACCCTTGTTTTTAATGTGGCTGAAGGTTTCCTGGACCATTGTGCTGTTAGGCGCTGAGATCTCCTTTGTCTGGGAAAATTTTGATGTGCTTCAG
>JAABRW010000383.1 GCA_011390695.1 Desulfotignum sp. | reverse complement strand
GCACAATCAGGGGTATAGCAGGAATTGTCCACAAAAGAGCAGTCTTTTTTACAGCTCGGGCATTTTTCCGGCGGTGTATCCGCCTCCAGGTTGTATCCGCATTGGTCACAAATCCAGCTGGTCATAACAGCCTCCTTACATGGTTAGGGGTGAACAGGTGTATCATCTTCTGGCACACCTGATAAATTAGCATAAAAAAAAGATATAATCAAAAAACATGCCAGCAGTCACATTTGGTGCTGTAGAAAAGAAGATAGTATCTTCACCATACCACAACCCAGGCAATCGTCAAACACAAATATCCCGTAAAGACGCTGAATATTTGCTATAGCAACATGCGCTTCTTGGGAGCCCCTGGAGGTGTCCTGTGAACGGACCGTCAGCGTCGGAGGGGGCCTGGTAAAAAATGCCGGTATGGTTTTCAACCAGCGGACGGGATGCCGCACTTCATTGTTCGTATGCAAACCGGCCCCCGCAGACCTCGGGCCGGGCACAGGACACCACCAGGGGCGGGCCTTGGGACAGTGTGCTGCTCAGAACGATCGAAAATCAGGGAAGCTTATGGCAAATATCCAGTAAAAACGGTTAAGAATTGCACATTCATATCTTCTGTGATATGGCATGATCATCAACAAGCAATAAAACTGGCATTGCATGCCTGAACATCTGTTCACACAATATTGACCAAATCACCAATGAAGGAGAAAAATCATGGGACTCAAAGAAGAACTGGAAGAAAAAGCAGAGGAATGTGATGCGCCCGAAGAGTACATTGCAGTGGCCAAAGAGATCGTGGACGGCCTGTCTGACAAGGAATGGGCTGCCGAGCTGCTGGAAGAGGGAGCGGAATGGGCAGAAACATGGGAAGATGCTGTAACCTATGCCAAAGCCTGCCAGGATATCCTGGCAGACGAAGAAGCAGCTGCCGCCCATCTGGATGCAGGCAAAAACCTGTGTACCACTGTGGAGGATTTTCTGGGCCTGGCCGCAGCTGCCCTGGAAATAAACCAGAAGGATGCTGCCACGGAAATTTACAATGCCGCAGCCACAAAATGCGTCAAAACCGCTGATTTTCTGGAATTGAGCAAAAGTATTTCCAAGGATCTCAATGATCCGGATCTGGCGGAAAAAACCGTTGAAAAAGCCTTTGAAAAATGCAGCAAAACCCAGGATTTTGTGGAATTTGCCAAGTCGGTTCTGGACATGTTTGAAGACAAGGACCGTGCCAGGGCCGTGTATACCAAGGCCATGGAAAAAGCATCCACAGCAGATGATTTTGACGTTCTTGCGGCAGGTGCGGTCAAAGACCTCCAAGACAAGGAGCTGGCCCGGCAGATCTATGAAAAAGCCCTGGCATCTCTTACATCCGGTAACGAACTGCTCAAATTTGCAGAAACCGTCAATGAAAAACTCGATGACAAGGCCTTTGTAAAATCCATCTACAAAAAGGCGGAATCCCTGTATACGGAATTCTCAGATTATCTGAAACTGGGAAAGGCAGCCTTTGAAATCACCGGAGATGCCAAATTCGCCTCTGAGATATTTCAGACAGCCGCTGCCACCAATCCTGCATGCAGCCAGCTGGTGGATCTGGCACTGGCCATGGCAAAGGATCTCAAAGATAAAGATGCGGCCATTGCGGTGCTCAAGCAGGCACAGGGTGCAGTGAAAAGCAATGCTGATTTCATTAAGACCGCCAAGGCCATCCAGGAGATTGTCACTGATGACAAGGAATGGACAGATGCCATCACCTTTCAGCTGGGAAAACGCGAAGAGTTCAAAGAATTGTATGCGGATTTCATCAACAGAGAACAGGAGACCGTAACCTGTGCCGCCAAGCGGGCACTGGCCCATGAAATTGTTGAAAAAACCGGGGACACCTATTACGGGGCCAAAATTTACAGACAAGCCCAGGATCTGACCCGAAACTTCAACGATTTTATCAAACTGGCATTCTCTATTCATGATGATCTGGGAGATGAAGCATGGGTAAAAGAGATCTATACCATGCTTCTGGAAAAATGTGTGAGTCTGAGCCATTACATGGAACTCACCGATGCCGTTGCCGCCACCCTCAAGGATGAAGAATGGATCCGCAATATCTATAAGGATGTTGAAAAAAAGAGCACTGAAAACAGCGATCTTGTTAAACTGGCCGCCGTTGTTGTTGAAAAACTCAATGACACGGCCTGGGCTGCCGACCTGCTCCAAAAAGCGGAAAACAGCAGTAAAACCATGTATGATTATACCTTTGTGGCAGGGGCATATCTTCGGCTGCTGGAAGACCGGGAAAAAGCAGGGGCACTTTTTGAAGCAGCAGAAGCCATCTGCACCGATCAAAAATCTTATGCCCGGCTGATAACCCTGGTGCAGGGCCAGACCACTGACACCTCTTTTCTGACCCGTATTCTGATTTCAGCCAAACAAAAGCTCACCGGGTTTGAGGATATGCTGTTCCTGGCCCAGACCGCCCTGATCCAGCTCAAAGACACACAGCTGGCTGCCCAGCTTTACACCCTGGCCGAAGAAAAAGC
>JAABRW010000382.1 GCA_011390695.1 Desulfotignum sp. | reverse complement strand
CAGCCTTGAAAGACGGAAAATTCTGCTGGCCAGGGGAGCTGAAATTATTCTGACCCCCAGCCGGCTGGCGACAGATGGTGCCATTGAAGAAGCCTATCGCCTGACACGGGAAAATCCTGAAACCTATTTCAATGTGGACCAGTACAACAATGACGCCAACTGGATGGCCCATTATCATGGTACGGCCGAAGAGATATTAACCCAGACAGATGGGCAGGTGTCCATGATTGTCAGCACCCTGGGAACAAGCGGCACCCTGATGGGAATATCCAGAAAAATAAAAGAAGTGAATCCGGATATTCAGATTGTGGGCGTGGAGCCTTTTCTGGGGCACAAAATCCAGGGGTTGAAAAACATGAAAGAATCCTATGCCCCGGGGATTTATGAAAAAAAACGGCTGGATACCATTGTCAATGTGCATGATGCAGACGCGTTTGATATGGCAAGGTTCCTGGCAAAAAACGGTTTTTTTGTGGGCATGAGCAGCGGGGCTGCCATGGTTGCAGCCATCCGGCAGGCGGATACCATGAAAAGCGGTACCATCGTCACCATTTTCCCGGACAGCGGTGAAAGATACCTGAGCACCAGTCTGTTTTTAACTGAAAAAAGAAGGGGAACCCAGAAGTTTTACAATACCCTGAGCCATACAAAGGAAGATTTCACCCCCAATCTCAGGGGAACTGTGGGCATCTACTCCTGCGGGCCCACGGTGCATGCAAGAATGCATCTTGGGGAGGCCCGGCGGTTCGTGTTTTCCGATTTGCTGTGCAGATATCTGGAATACAGCGGATATGATGTAAACCATGTGATGAATATAACCGATATCGATGACAAGACCATCGAGGGTTCAGACAAGTCAGGGGAAGACCTGAAGACATTTACCGAAAAAAACACCCAATGGTTTCTGGAAGATCTGAAACATCTGCGGGTCAAACCGGCCAGCGTCTTTCCAAAGGCAAGTGAACATGTGGATCAGATGATCGCGCTGACGGAAAAAATTGTGAACAAAGGCCTGGCATATGAAAAATTCGGGTCTGTGTATTTTGATATTTCCAGGCTGCCGCAATACGGGCGGCTGTCCGGCGTGAATCTCGATAAAATCAAAAGCGGGTCCACGGTTGATCTCGAAGATTATGAAAAAGGCAATCCCCTGGATTTTACCCTGTTGAAGCGCTCCAAGCTCAAGGATCTGAAAAAAGGACTGTCCTATACAACCAAATGGGGAAATATTGTTCCTTCATGGCATATCCAGTGCCCGGCAATGGCCATGGCCCATTTGTCTGAAAATTTTGATATTCACACCAGCGGGCGGCATCTGATCTTTCCCCATCATGAAAACGAAATTGCCATTACAGAAGCGGCCACAGGCAGTCTTCTGGCCAATTACTGGATGCATTGCGGACCTGTGCTGTTCGATGACAAGGAGATCGATGAAGACAAGCGGCATTTAAACATCGCCTATCTGAAGGAAAAAGGGTTTTCATACCGGGAGATACGCTACTGGCTGCTATCCACCAATTACCGCAAATCAATTGTATTTTCAACAACCCAGCTGGAACAGGTCAAAAAGACACTGGAGCGGCTGGATAATTTCTGCCAGGACTTGTTTCAGGTCAAAGAAGGCAAAAAATACCATGATATTGACCAATTGGCCTTAGGCATTCACAAAGCATTCACATCAGCAATGGATGACGACCTGAATATCTCGGTTGCCATGGCCTCAATTTTTAAAGCAGTCAAAGAGATCAACGCCCTCATTGATGCTAAAAGGATTTCTCCGGAGGATGTGGTCAAAATTGTGGATGTGTTTAAAAAAATTGACACCGTTCTCCGCATTTTTGAATTTAACAACACACCTGTGGATGCTGAAACAGATGCTTTGATCGCACAGCGGAACCAGGCCAGAAAAGAAAAGAACTGGGAACTTGCTGATAACATACGAACCGAACTGGAATCCAGAGGCATCAGGGTCCGGGATTTGAAATAATGGTCCGGGATTTGAAACAGGCAAACAGGCCATGGTTTCCATACTGTACAGTTTTCCAAAATATTAGTATTTCAAAGATGTAGGAGGTGGTGACACTGAAAAACAAACACAAGAGACAGATTTTCCTGCCCCTGGGCTTGATGGGATTTATTTTTGTCATGTCTTCCATTCCCATGGATGGAAAATCTAAGAATATTGGATTTCTGACTGACCTTGATCCAGGCCTGCAGAATCTACTGCACATTCCACTATACGGCCTTCTTGCTTTTTTGTGGATGCAGTTTTTCGTGGATATGGGCCGCCCGGTCAGCCGGGCTGTGATATTCAGCCTGGCCATTACCATTGGATACGGCTGCCTGGACGAACTCCACCAGACCTTTATCCCGGGCCGTTACGGCGGCCTTCTGGATATTCTGCTCAACATCATCGGCGCAGCCGCCGGCATAATAGGCCACCTGTTTTTTGTGCATATGCATGCGCGTATGCGGCAAAAATAGATTCCTGCCGCCGGCAAAGCGCTTTTATTTTCTTCTTCTGCTCACCCCGGCA
>JAABRW010000393.1 GCA_011390695.1 Desulfotignum sp. | reverse complement strand
CAAGACACAGCCCGGCATCTATTCCCTGATCCGGTCCGCTTCCGCCGATTTTCCAGAACAGCATGGCCGGAAAAAAGATGTAGTAGACCAGGCGGTCCGACATGGCAAGGAACCGGTCATCGGTCATGCCGTAAAATTTGAGCAGCCGCCCCAAAAGCAGCAGGGCAAACAAAGGGAATATGGTATTGAGGACCAGCATTTTCAGACGTGGAAAATCCGGTTCTCGGTCAGACTCAGAAACCGGGGCCCTTTGTCTGTTATATGGATAACACTTTCAATGCCTGCGGCAAAGCGGTCCTTGAAGATACATTTGGGTTCCACGGCAAACACCATACCGGGAGCAAGTTCGGTGTTGCGGCCCCGGGCCAGGATGGGCTCTTCCACCAGCTCAATGCCGATACCATGACCGATGAACCGGGACTTGAGATCCGGCAGCCCCAGAAAAGAAGACTCCAGGCCCATTTTTTGTGCCCTGTCCATGGCTGCGGTGAAAACTTCACCCACCGTGGTGCCCGGAACCATGCAATCCTTGACGTGGTGAAGGATATCTATGGCGGCAAGACCGGCCTGTTCTGCCCGGGACGGCATTTTTCCCATCACCAGCATCCGGGTTTCATCCATGTGATACCCGTTGACCATGGTGCCAAGGTCCATGAGCACGGGCTCATTTTTCCGGATCAATTTATGGCCGGCCCCAAACGGGTAGGCACTGCAGGTACCGGCCCCGCTCACCGGGCTGTCCAGGGCCCCGCCAAGCCCCCCGGAACTGCCGCTCATCAGATGATGGGCAAACCCTTCAGCCCGGTAATGGCGCACCAAAAGCTTGCCTGAATGGCCGACAGACCGGGCAAAGGCCTCAATACGTCCGCAAAAAGCAATCTCTGATTCTCCAGGCAAAAAATTTTCGCATATGAATACAAAGGTATCTTTCGACACCCTGGCCGCATCCGCCATCCGGCTGATCTCCCATTCGGATTTGATCATGCGGCAGCCGGTAATCAGGGGGGTAGCGTCCGTAAAAACCGCCGGGGAAAACAACGATTGAAAGAACTGAAAATCACGCACCGGCACCACATCAAATGCCAGACCGATGGTCCGGACAACGGTGGTATAGATTTCTTTGATCCGGTCCGGTATCCTGGTGACGGATGCAATGGGCTCCACCCGGGCAATGCCTGTTTCACAGCGGGCCCGGGGCAGATACCGTTTGACAAACAGCATTGGATCATTGTCCACAGGTACATACAGGTATGCATCCTGGGCTGTTCCTGAAAAATAATAGATATCCGGCTTGTGCGTAAGAAACACGGCTTCCATGCCGGTTTTTTCCATATGACATTTCAGATGACGGATCCGGTCGGCGATTTCGCTGACCGGTGTCAGGACAGTTTCATTTTTCATCAAGAATATGCCGTATGGCCTTCAGAAGGTCGTAGTTGCCAACGGGTTTTGGCATATATTTTTTAATACCCATTCTGATGGCTTTCTCTTCTGAAATATTTTCACTGAAACCGCACCACAGTATAATGGGCATATCAGGCCGGATATGCAGCACTTTTTGTGCAAGTTTGTCTCCTGTAAGCTCCGGCATTGTCATATCAGTGACAATCAGATCAAATCCATGGGGATCCGACGTAAACGCCTTGAGTGCTGCCATGCCATTGTCAAACAAAGGAACCCTGTATCCATGGCTTTCCAGAAATTCTTTACAGATCTGTCTGATCGCCTTTTCATCATCAACAACCATGACTGTTTCTGTACCGTTCAGGACGTCAGCTTCAAATTTTTTTGGTTTTACTACACCATGCACCGCCTGGTCTGCAACAGGAAAATCTATCACAACCCGGGTGCCCTTGCCGGGCGCACTGTGCACCGTCAAAAATCCCTCATGCTCATCAACAATGGCCTGGACTATGGCCAGGCCCAATCCCCCATTGCTCTGGCCTGCTTCTCTGGTTGAATAGTAGGGATCAAATGCTTTTTTCAAGGTGTTTTCATCCATGCCGTGGCCGGTATCACCCACGGCCAGTCTGAGAAAATCCCCTGGAGGAATGATCCTGTCTTTCAGGTACCGTTCACAGGTGATTTTCTCATCTGTCAGGGATACGTTCAAAGTACCGCCCTGTCTTTTCATGGCATGGTATGCATTCAAACACAGGTTCATTACAATCTGGTGCATTTTGGCTGGATCAGCAAGCACCGTCTGTCTGGAATCAAGCTGTGTTTTGATATCTATGGTAGCAGGTATGGATGATCTGAGCAGTTTTAAGGATTCTTTTACCAGCAGATAGACCCGCAGGGGTTTTTTGATATACTCGGCCTGCCGGCTGAAGGTAAGCACCTGCTGTACCAGCTCAGCCGCCCTTTGTGCAGCTTTCATGACCTGGTCCATCTGTTCTTTTGCCCTTTCCGGGTTGTCCAGATTGTTCTGGGCGAGCTGGGAATATCCAAATACTGCTGAAAGTATATTATTGAAATCATGGGCGATTCCCGCAGCAAGGGTGCCTATTGCTTCCATTTTTTGGGACTGCTGGAGACGGATCTCAAGACTTTTCTGTTCGCTGACATCCCTGGCGATGCCGTGAAAACCAATGGGATCACCATGGGCATTGGTTAAAAGCGCCACTGATGTATCAACACGGCAGACTGAGCCATTTTTCCTGATAAGCTCCCAGTCGAATGCCTTGCGCCCTTTTCGGGTTTTATACACCTGGTTGAAAATTTTAAAAATTTTTCTGGCGTTGTGTTTGTCCGTGAACTCTCTGTTGTTCATGCCGACCAGTTCATCTGCTGTATACCCGAGAATTTCGCACATGGCCTGATTGAAAAAGACAAAGTTTCCGGTCAGGTCAACTTCATAATACCCGTCTTCAATGCTTTCAATAATGGTCTTGATTTTTTTTTCAGATGATTTCATTGGTTGCATTTTTGCATTCCAGAGACTTTATCAATTTACGCTCATTTGGTCAATTTATATCAAACTGCCGTACAATGCAAAAAATAATTATAAAAAGTATAATGCCTGGCGTGTCATTGACATTTTTTCCCCAGCACTTATCATGAATAATATTTTTTTGTTTTAATTGTAAAGGAGATCTACATGCCCGATTTAACCGCTGTTATGGAAACCAGCAAAGGAACCATCCGTTTAAAATTATTTGCCGACCAAACACCTGTCACCTGCGCAAATTTTGCCAATCTTGCCAAAAGACAATATTATAATGGACTCAAATTCCACCGGGTGATCAATGATTTTATGGTCCAGGGAGGATGCCCCCATGGCAATGGCATGGGCGGACCAGGATATAATTTTGAAGATGAGTGCAAAAAAGATTTAAAGCATGACAAGCCGGGGATTTTGTCCATGGCAAATGCCGGTCCCGGCACCAATGGATCCCAGTTTTTTATCACCCATGGCCCCACCCCTCATCTGGATGGCATGCACACAGTATTTGGTGCGGTGGAAAGTGAAGCAGACCAGAAAGTGGTGGACAGCATCGCCCAGGGAGATACTATTGAAACTATCACCATCCAGGGTAATGTGGGCGCCCTGTTTAAACAGGTAAAGCCCAGACTGGACGAATGGAACAAGACTTTGAACAAAAGTTTTCCCAAATTGCCCAAAGCATAAGTAAAAAAACGCCGGACTGCTGGTCAGTCCGGCGTTTTTTTTGCCGGGGCTATTGTATGCCGTCGCTATGCCAGATCAATATAAAGGGGGATCACATGCAGGGTATTGCTGTTTTCGCTGGTTTGACCCAGGCGCCATTCCTTCACCGGCACTCCGGCCTCCTGGATTTTTTGGATCATGCCTTTGATATTGATAAGAGGATGACGGGCAAACACATTGGGCAGCCCATAGGTCAAGCTGCATACCAGGCACTTGCCCGGACGCTGGGTAAGGTTAAAGGCCAGCACAACACGGTCGGGCTTGATGGAAATACATTCCAGTCCGATGTCATATGCGCCTTCTGACACATCCCCGTAAAGGGCCTCAAAAAACCGGTCACTGGTTTGAGGGGGCAAAAGTTCATCACAAAATTCCCTGGTAAAAATGTTATCCACCGCGGTTTGATTCATCGGGTCACCAAATCCTTGTTATCCGGTTTTCCATGGACTGCGTCTTCCTTACTATATAAACCGGGCTGGAAAATCAAGGTTAAAAAACGGCATTCATACAATTCGGTCCGATGCAGCATGCGTTTTTGAATTGCTGCCCCAGACCCTTTGTGGTAAAGTAAGCAATGTTTTTTGTATTGATATTCAAAAAAGATTTGGTAGACTGTATTTCTGCCGGGCAATACCAGTAAAACAGGCAGAATCAACTGCATAAACACGGAAATTATGAATCACATGGAAAAAATCACCCTTTCCAAAGGATTTACACTGAAACTGGCCGGCATGCCCGACACCAGTGTCATAAGGCTTCCCAGACCTGCCACCGTTGGGGTATCTGCCCGGGACATTGCCCATATTCGGCCCAAACTGCTTGTCAAAGAAAATGATTCAGTCAAAACCGGTCAGCCGCTGTTCTGTGACAAACGGGATACCAGCATCCAATATGTCTCCCCGGGTACCGGCACGGTGAAAAAAATTGTGTTCGGAAAACGCCGGCGTTTATTGGAAGTGGTGGTGGCCCTGGAAGCCATGGATGATTTTATACAATTTGATCCGGTTTCTGCCGGCCACCTGAATCAGTTGCCCAAACAGGATCTGATTCATCGCCTCAAACAAGGCGGCCTGTGGCAGACCCTGCGGCAGCTGCCGGCCAGAGACACCGCAGACAGCGAAACAGCGCCGCCTCTAATCATTGTCTGTCTCAACGGCAACGACATATTCTCCCCCCATCCGGGTCTGGTGCTCCGGGACAATATCCGGCAGTTTGAATTCGGGTTGTCCGTGCTCAAACAATTTTCAGACCGGGTGATTGTTGCGGCCCGGACAGATTCCCTGCAACTTCTGGCACCGGTAACGCATCTGATCACCCATGAGGTGCCGGATATCTATCCTGCCTGGGAGCCAGGGGCACTTTTGTATCACATCAAAAAACAAGCAAAGGAAAACGCAGCTTGGTATATCGATATCCAGGGCCTGGTGCGCATGGCACAATTTCTTGAAACCGGAAAATATCCGGTGGACACCATGGTCACCGTAACCAAAGGCAATGACAAAAAACCCCATATGATCACCCGGCAGGGGTCTCCCATCCGCCTTATGGCCGGCAGTTTTCCTTTGGGCAGCCTTATTACCACGGGCCGGTTCAATGGCCGTACGGTGGATCCGGATACCCACCTGGGATTTTTTGAAAACACCTTGAACATCATCCCGGATGCACCGGCAGATGAAATGTTCGGCTTTATCCGGCCGGGACTGGACAAGCCCACTGTATCCAAAGCCTTTCTGTCGACCCTTCTGGACAGAAAAGTGCAGATGGACTGCACCATGCATGGAGAAGAAAGGGCCTGCATCAACTGCAGCTATTGTGAAAGCATCTGTCCCGTTGACCTGATGCCCAGTTTCATCATGAAGGCCCTGGTGAGTGATGATATTGAAGAAGCTCTGGAACTGGGACTTCTGGACTGCTGCCGGTGCGGGCTGTGCTCTTTCACCTGCCCGTCCAAAATCGAACTGACACATATTTTATCTCAAGGTATGGATTTGCATCACAAGGACAAACAAGGATAACGATACAATATCATGAATCCCTTAAAAAAAATATTTGAGCTGCTGGAATATGACTTCAGTGATGCCGGAAAATTTGCCAAACTGGCACCTTTGTTCGATGCCACCAAAACCTTTTTTTTTCTGCCTTCTCCGAAAAACAAACAAGGGCCCTTCATTCGTGACCACCTGGACCTGAAACGGTATATGAGTTTTGTGATAATCTCCCTGCTGCCGGTGCTGTTTTTCGGGATATACAATACCGGATATCAGTCCGGTCTGGCCAGGGGAGAGACATTGGGGTTCTGGAGCGCATTTTTATCCGGTGCCTGGGTGGTGCTGCCCATTATTATCGTATCTTATGCAGTGGGGTTTTTCTGGGAGATTTTGTTCGCCGCCATCCGGCGCCATCCCATCAGTGAGGGATTTCTGGTTACAGGCCTGCTGTTTCCCCTGACCCTCCCCCCCACCATCCCTTTGTGGCAGGTGGCAATGGGTATCTCATTCGGCGTGGTCATCGGCAAGGAAATTTTCGGCGGCACAGGCAGAAACATCCTGAACCCGGCATTGACGGCCCGGGCTTTTGTATTTTTCTCCTACCCGGTAAGCATGTCCGGCAACATCTGGGTGGCAGGTGCGGATGCAGTGGACGGCATCACCGGTGCAACCGCGCTGGCAGTAAACGCAGAAGGCGGATCCACCCTGTTTTCAACCCTCTCAGACCAGGGATTTTCCCTGTCCAACCTGTTTTTCGGATTTGTACCTGGCAGCATCGGAGAAACCTCGGCCCTGTGCTGTCTCATCGGGGCGGTGTTTCTCATGGTCACCCGCATCGGCAATTATCGCATCATTCTGGGCGGCATTGCCGGCCTTGTCATCACCGCCATACTGTTTTATTTTCTGCCGGGCACCAGAGGCACCTGGGCAGATGCAGGTCCTTTGTATCATCTGTGTGCCGGCGGATTTTTATTCGGTGTTTCCTTTATGGCCACAGACCCGGTATCAGCCCCGGGCACCGATCCCGGCCGGTGGATTTACGGGTTTCTCATCGGGTTTCTCACCGTGATCCTCCGGGTGGCCAATCCGGCTTTTGCCGAAGGTGTTATGCTGGCCATTCTGTTCATGAACGTATTTGCCCCTCTTCTGGACCACCTGGTCATGAAACACAGAATTTCAAAGAGGATACCCAATGTCTGACAAAAAAAAGTCATTTAAAAAAAGTAAGATATATGTGGTCCTGTTTGCCCTTGTGACAGCCCTGGTGTTCAGTGTGCTGATCACCTCCGCCGCCACCATGCTCAAGGAACGGCAGCTGGAAAACATGGCCCTGGACAAAAAAACCAATCTGCTGGAAGCTGCCGGCCTGGTGCCGGAAGACAAAAAGCCCACGCCTGAAGACATTAAACAGATTTATGATACCCATATCCGCGAGGTCCATGTGGATTCCAGGGGCCGGATCATGGAGTCCCCTCTAGACAGCAGCCTGCAGCTGTACCTGATTCACACAGACCAGAAGGTGCAGGGGTATATTGTTCCCATCAGCACCCGGGGGCTTTGGGGCAAGATCCATGGATATCTGGCATTTGAGCAGGATGGGGAAACCGTTGCCGGATTTTCCGTATACAGCCATTCAGAAACCCCGGGCCTGGGCGGAGAGATTGAAAGCAACTGGTTCCAGGATAATTTCAAAGGGAAAAAAATTTTGAATGCCAGTAACCAGCTGGTTTCCGTAGGTATTGCCAAGGGCAGGGTGGAAAACCTGCCGGATAAACTCCAGGACCACTATGTAGACGGCATTTCCGGTGCCACCCTCACCGGCAGATACCTGAGTGAGGGGCTGGAGGAAACCCTGACAAAATATGAATCGGTTTCCGTTATTTTCCGCCAGAAAAAAGGAAGCCAGACCCATTTAGAATCCATACTGGATGAATAAGGATATTTGTATGCACACTGATCTGTCCCATTACAAGGAAATATTGATCAAGGGCATCTGGAGAGAGAATCCGGTTGCATACCAGGTGCTGGGCATCTGTTCGGCCCTGGCGGTAACCGTCAAAATGTCCACCGCCGTGGTCATGAGCATTGCTTTGACCCTGGTGGCCGCTTTTTCCGGCCTGATCATCTCATCTTTGCGCCACTGGATCCCTTCCAATATCCGCATTATCGTAGAACTGACGGTCATTGCCTCCCTGGTGATCGTCACCGATCAGATACTCAAAGCCTTTTTGTATGACATATCCAAACAATTGTCCATTTTTGTGGGGCTGATCATCACCAACTGCATTATTCTGGGCAGGGCCGAGGCTTTTGCCATGGCAAACAATCCCGCAGATTCCTTTGTGGACGGTATGGCCAACGGCCTTGGATACAGCATGATCCTGGTGGCTGTGGCGTTTTTGCGCGAACTGCTGGGATCAGGACACTTTTTCGGGTTTCCCGTGATCCCCCAATTTTTATATGATATGGGGTTCCAGGATATGGGCATCATGGTACTGGCACCGGGGGCATTTTTCATTATCGGGCTGCTGGTCTGGCTGAAAAACAGCCTGCCCGGCATATCCCATGAAAAAAAATAAGGAGCTGCCATGGGCGATCTGCTGAGTCTGTTTGTCAATTCCGTGTTCATAGGCAATATTTTGCTGGCCTATTTTTTGGGCATATGTTCGTTCATTGCTGTATCCAAAACCATTGAAACCGCAACCGGTCTGGGGTTTGCAGTCATCTTTGTGCTGACGGTTACCAGCCCTGTGAACTGGCTGATATACCACGGCATGCTGGCCCCCGGGGCCCTTGCCTGGGCCGGGTTTCCGGAAATGGATTTGAGTTTTTTAAAATTCATCACCTTTATTGCGGTGATCGCCGCCATTGTCCAGGCGGTGGAAATGGTCATTGACCGGTATTCTCCGCTGCTGTATGCCAGCCTGGGGGTATTTTTGCCCCTGATCGCTGTAAACTGTGCCATTCTGGGAACATCTTTGTTCATGGTGGAGCGTAACCACTCATTCATTGAGTCCGTGGTGTTCGGGGCCGGATCCGGTACCGGCTGGATGCTGGCCATCGTGTCCATGGCCGCCATCCGCAAAAAAGTACGGTATGCCGATGTGCCGACCGGGCTGGACGGGTTCGGTTTTATCATGATCATAGCCGGGCTCATGGCCATGACCTTTATGATGTTTTCAGGCATCACCCTATAGTATAACAAGGAGCATGCAGTGATTTACCTTATCAGTTTGTTGATATTTTCCGGTGTGATCATTATCCTTGTCTTTGTCCTTTTATTTGTGGAAGCCAAAGTCACCACCCAGGGCAGCCATACCATTACCATCAACGACAACAAAGACGAGCCCCTCACGGTTTCCGGCAACCCCACATTGTTGTCCGCACTGTCACAAAATGAAATTTTTCTGCCTTCTGCCTGCGGCGGTTCCGGGTCCTGTGCCATGTGCAAATGCAAGGTGGTTGATGGCAGCGGCGCCATTCTGCCCACAGAGCTTGCCCATCTGTCCAGAAAGGAAAAAATGGAGAACATCCGGCTGTCCTGCCAGCTTAAGGTCAAGCAGGACATGGCCATCCAGGTGCCGGAATCCATTTTCGGCATCAAAAAAGTAAATGCCACCGTGGTGTCCAATGACAATGTTTCCACCTTTATCAAGGAACTGGTCCTGGAACCTGAAGAACCCATTGCATTTGAAGCGGGTGCCTATATCCAGATCGATGTGCCAGAATATGAACTGACCTTCAAGGATTTTCATATTGACAGCAAGTATGTGAGTGAATGGAAAAAATACAATTTGTTCTCTCTAGCAGCCAAGGGAATCAAGCCGGGGTTCCGGGCATATTCCATGGCCAACCCTCCCCATGAAAAAAATATTGTCAAACTCAATGTGCGCATTGCCACCCCGCCCCCGGGAACGGAAAGCATTCCACCCGGATTCGGATCCTCATTCATATTCGGGCTCAAACCCGGGGACAAGGTAAAAATCAGCGGTCCCTACGGCGATTTCATGGCCAAAGACACGGACAAAGAGATGTGCTTTATCGGCGGCGGGGCAGGCATGGCGCCATTGCGCAGCCATATTCTTCACCAGCTCGAAGGTATCAACAGCGGGCGCAGGATCTCCTTCTGGTACGGGGCCCGGTCTGTCAAGGAGATGTTTTACCATGAGGAGTTCACGGAACTGGCAAAACGGTACGACAATTTCACCTATCATGTGGCCCTTTCCAGCCCGGAAAAAGAGGACAACTGGACCGGTCTCACCGGGTTTGTCCACACCCATTTGATCAATTCCTATCTTAATGACCATGAAGATCCCACAGAAATTGAATATTACCTGTGCGGTCCCCCGCCAATGATCGATGCGGTTATTGATTCCCTTTATGAGCTTGGGGTGGAAGATGACATGATTTTTTATGACAAGTTCAGTTAAGGCAATATGATTTCATTTCTGGGAAAACAATTAAAAAATCCCCTGGTCCTGGCATCGGGCATCCTGGGCAACAGCTGTGATATCCTTACCCGGGTGCACGATGCCGGGTGCGGGCTTGTGACCATGAAATCCATCGGACCGGCACCCAGGGACGGCCACAAAAACCCCACGGTAATTGACTTAGGGTGCGGTATGATCAATGCTGTGGGCCTGCCCACTCCCGGATTCGACAACATGAATGCAGAATGGCAGGCCCTGGCGGACCGGGATTTTCCCCTCAATGCCAGCATCTACGGCGGATCAGTGACCGAGTTTGTTGAAGTGGCCCGGTTTGTATCGGACCAGGGACCCGATTTCATCGAAATCAACATATCCTGTCCCAATTCCGATCACCACGGCATGCTGTTCGGGGTGGATGAAAAAGCGGCCCATGCTGTTACAGCAGCGGTGAAAAAGGTGATCGATGTGCCGTTGATTGCCAAGCTCACCCCGGCGGCCCCGGATATCGGCCGCATTGCAAAGGCATGTGAAGATGCCGGTGCAGATGCCATTTGCGCCATCAACACGGCCGGCCCCGGCATGGTCATAGACATCGAAGCAAAAATGCCGGTGCTGGCATTCAAAAAAGGGGGGCTGTCCGGTCCCATGATCAAACCCATTGCGGTGCGGTGCGTGTATGATATTTTCACTGCCGTGTCCATTCCCATCATCGGATTGGGCGGCATCTCCAAGGGTGAGGATGCCGTGGAGATGTTCATGGCGGGCGCCACCCTGGCGGGCATGGGATCAGCGGTGCGTTACCGGGGCATCCAGGTCTTTGACCGGGTGAACCAGGAGCTGAATACC
>JAABRW010000380.1 GCA_011390695.1 Desulfotignum sp. | reverse complement strand
ATCGCCATTGGCTACGGATGCCTGGATGAACTGCACCAGAGTTTTGTGCCGGGCCGGTATGGCGGGCTGCTGGACATCCTTCTCAACAGTGCAGGAAGTGCTGCCGGCATTTTTGCAGGCCTGGCCATATACAGAAAACACAAGCAATAGTTGAAATTCAAGATAAAACAAAAACAGACCTTCCAAAAATTCCGTAAAACTCTTGAAAGGCCTGTCTTTTATGGCTGGTACCGAAGAGAGGACTTGAACCTCCACGCCTTGCGGCACTAGATCCTAAGTCTGTTTAGATGTATGTTATGTGAAATTAAGTGAACCATAAAATTATATAGAAAAGTATTTTAAAATCAATAAGTTATTCTAAATGAAAGTTTCTATGTATCACTTGACATACCACAGCTTAATCTGGTAAAACCACATTAAAAACCACATTAAACATTTGGGGTTGTCATGGCAGAAAAGGTGCAATGGACAAAAAGCAAATACGGCAGAATTTTTTTCAAGAATCATGAATCCAGAAAACATGGTAAATCCCTGGACAGATATTTCCGGGGTGAATATCAGCACCTCAACAAAAGGGTTGCTCTAAATTTTGGTTGGAGCAGTGAAGGATGGACAGAATTAAAATGCTTCCAGAAATTAAGTGAATTCAAAACCAATGCCCAAAATGGAACCGGTCCCATAAACTTCAAAGAGGAAAAAGAACTCCAGTTGGAAGAAGAACGAAAAAAAACCCTGGAAGAATCAAAAAACATGTCCTTTGCAGACTATTTCAGCCAGCACTATTTTCCATCGGCCATTCATGACAAGGGGGATATGACATGCAAAAATGAGCAGAGAATGTTTAATAAATGGATCAATCCAGAAATCGGTCACCTGTCCTTCGAGAGAATAGCACCGTTCAATATTGAGAAAATAAAAAAATCCATGCTGGATGCCGGCCGGGCACCCCGTACCGTTCAATACGTCCTTGCCATTGTCCGGCAGGTTTGGAACCATGCCATTGCCAATAACCATGTGGATCGAAAATTCCCGAAAATCACTTTGAAAAAATTTGATAATAAGCGGACCAAATATCTGACCACTGACCAGGTGGATCTGCTGTTTGAGAAACTCCAAAAGGCAAACAGCCAGTTGCATGACATGGCCCTACTTAGCCTCCATACAGGTGCCAGGGCCGGGGAGTTGTTTTCATTGACCTGGGGTGCTGTCAATTTTGATGATGGAATCGTGACCCTGAAGGATGCCAAGGCCGGAACGCGTTTCTGCTATCTGACCAAAAAAGCCCGGGCCATGTTGAAGGCCAGAGACACCGGCCAGGATTCAACCGTCTATGTCTTCACCAACCGCAATGGAGAAAAGTTTAAATCCATTTCTAATTCATTTAACCGGGTTGTGGATGACTGCGGATTCAATGAAGGTGTGACGGATCGGCGGGACAAGATCACATTCCATTCCTTGAGACATACCTTTGCAAGTTGGCATGTGCAGAACGGCACCCCGCTTTTTACACTGCGTGACCTCTTGGGGCATCATAGTATTGCAATGACAGAGCGATATAGCCACCAGGACCCCAAAGGGCTGCAGACTGCTGCAAAGGCCTTTGATTCGATTGTGAGCGGCAAGGAACAGAAAGGGAACATGATACCGTTAGCCAACCAGGGCTAAACGTCATAGCAATAGATTCGGAGTAATTACCCGGATTGAAAAGTCAGACCCTGCCAGCTTTTTCCAGGAGCTTTTCAGGAATTCATACAGGGATTGAAGAAATGGACAAAGAACAGTTTCATTGAATCATGGAATCATTGCGACCGATAGGTGACTGGGAAGTACAGTTAACCAGATATTCGGCAGATAAGTTGGAGCGCATCAAATCAGAAGCATATGACCGCTATATATACATCTTTTCCTCTGGACTCTAATGATGCCATTCAAAATCCCATACTGAAGGCTTTCCAACAACCCCTCCAACCTTTCAAAATTCCCAAAATGTATAGCCCTCTCAGACCCTAAAAAAGAATCCCGGATATATAAAACCCCACCCGCCCGGCTTCAATCACCCCCCGACAATCCCAAACACAGCAGCCTCGATCCTTGACTCCTTGCACTCCGGACATTTCCCGGGCTTCTTGAAGCTCTTCCGGTCCTTGAATACAAAGCCGCAGCTCAAGCAGCAGCACGGTGTTATTTTTATCTGTTTCCCCAGGTGCCTGATGCTTTTTTCAACGGACGGCAAATGATAATAGACATCTTTCTCACTGATCCGCAGGGCCTTTGAGAGATCTCTGGCTGCCATGGGCTCAGCTTCCAGGCAGCGGATGATCTGCTCTCTGGTTGTCAAAGCCACCAAACTGGTCACTGTTTCCGCCCTTGATCGGACAATCCCTCAAGTTTATCCAACCACCCGGTTATTTCAGCGGCCCCGCTGCGGATCTCCTGGATGGCATCAGCCTGGGATTTCTGTCCGGCAACGTGACTGCTCCAAGAAATGACCATTTCGGTCAGCCTGTTCATCACCTGTTCCTGGATGTGTTTCTCATCGTCAGGACTGGATG
>JAABRW010000379.1 GCA_011390695.1 Desulfotignum sp. | reverse complement strand
TGACTTTTATGTGTGGATTGGCTACTACTTGTCTATACAAGTATAGATATCATGTCAAGGGTTTTTTAATAAGGATACACAGTGGAGACTTCAGTAAGGCCCCGGGCTTTGTATGAACAGATCAAGCAGCAGATTATAAGAGAGATTGACGCAGGCCGCCTGAAGCCCGATGACCGGGTTCCATCGGAAACCCGGCTGGCAAAAGCATTCAAAGCCTCCCGTATGACCGCCAACCGGGCATTGAAAGAGCTGGCCGAGGAAGGCCGCATCATCCGGATTCAGGGGGTAGGGACCTTTGTGGCCCGGCCCAAGCCGGATGCAGCCCTGCTGGAGATCAAAAGCATTGCCCGGGAAATTGCAGACTGGGGCGGGGTGCATTCCTGTGAGGTCCTGGTGCTGGCAAAAGAAAAACTCACCCCGGACATCGGGGCGAAAATGGGCCTGGCACCGGGCAGGGAGGTGTTTCATTCCATCCTGCTCCATAAGGATTCAGGCGCAGTGATCCAGTATTCAGAGCGCTATGTCAATCCCGGGGTGGCCCCGCACTATCTGGAACAGGATTATACACAGACCACCCCCAGTGATTACCTGCTCAAGGTTGCCCCGGTCCAGGAAGCGGAACATGTGATTGAATCGGTGCGCTGCCCTTCCCATGTGCAGAAATATCTGAAGACAGCCCCGGAAGAGCCCTGTCTGTGCCTGACCCGGCGTACCTGGTCCTTTGATCAGGTGGCCACCTTCAGCACCATGATCTCACCGGGATCACGGTATAAACTCAAAGGAAAATTCAACAGAGGATAGACCAGTGAAAAAGACCATTAGCCTTGACGGAGAGCAGTTCCAGCTCGAGGAGCTGGTGGATGTTGCCAGAAACAATACCGGCATTGCCATTGCCGAAGCATCCAAAGCAAAGATCAATAAATCCCGGGCCCTGGTGGACAAATGGGTCAAAGAGGGGGTGCGTATTTACGGGGTGACCACCGGTTTCGGTGCCTTGTCCGATGTCACCATTTCCCTGGAAAATACCCGGCAGCTCCAGAAAAAAATTTTATTTTCCCATGCCGCCGGCATGGGCCGGCACATGGAAGATGATGTGGTCCGGGCCATGATGGCCCTGCGGGTCAATGACTTCTGCCGGGGTAATTCCGGGCTGCGCCTGGAGACCATCCAGATGCTGGCGGACATGCTCAACAGCGGCATTGTTCCGGTGGTGCCGGAAAAAGGTTCGGTGGGGGCCAGCGGTGACCTGGTGCCCATGGCCCACCTTGCCCTGGTGATGATCGGCGAAGGAGAAGCCTTTGTGGACGGCATCCGCATGTCCGGTGCAAAAGCTTTGGCATCCCGGTCTCTGGAACCTTTGGAACTTGCGGCCGGAGAAGGCCTGGCCCTGATCAACGGTACCCAGTTCATGATCGCTTTGGGATGCCTGGCCCTGCATGATGCCCTGAACCTGTGCAAACACGCGGATATTGCCGCATCCATGAGCCTGGAAACCCTCATGGGCACCAGAACCGCCTTTGACCCCAGGATCCACCAGGTGCGGCCCCACCAGGGCCAGATCATGGCAGCCCGAAACATGCTCAAGATTACCCAAAATTCAGAAATCATCTCTTCCCACGAGGACTGCTCCCGGGTCCAGGATGCCTATACTCTCCGGTGTTCTCCCCAGGTCCACGGGGCCTCCTGGGATGCCTTTGCCTATGTGGACAAGGTGATCCGGGTGGAGATGAATGCGTCCACGGAAAATCCCCTGATCTTTCCCGAGTCTGAAGAGTTTTTATCCGGCGGCAATTTCCACGGCCAGCCCCTGGCCCTGGCCTGTGATTTTCTGGGCATTGCCATTGCAGAGCTGGCCAATATTTCCGAGCGGCGCATCGAACGCCTGGTGAATCCCTACCTTTCCGGTCTGCCGGCATTTCTGGTGGAGGACGGGGGCCTTAATTCCGGTTACATGATCGCCCAGTATGCGGCAGCAGCCCTGGTGTCTGAAAACAAGGTGCTGGCCCATCCCGCATCCGTGGATTCCATCCCCACCTCTGCCAACAAGGAAGACCATGTTTCCATGGGGGCCATTGCCGCCAGAAAATGCAGGGATATCGTGGAAAATGCCGATGATGTCATTGCCATTGAATTGTTGTGCGGGGCCCAGGCCATTGACCTGTTCACCAATATCAAGGCAGGGAACGGCACCCTGGCAGCCTATAACACCATCCGGCAGCAGGTGGATTACATGAAAGAGGACCGGCTGCTGTCCACGGACATTGCCACCGTCAAACAGATGCTCAAAAACGGGATCATTGTCCGGGCCGTAGAAACAGCAGTGGGCAAACTATACTAAACCCGGAAACCCGGCAGCCTCTCCCGATTCTCTTGTTGCAAATAACCCCCATGGCGTGAAAAACTTAAAACTTAAAACTTTCAAACCCGCACTGGATATTTGCCATAAGCATGCCGGGCTTTCGATCGCTCTGTGCAGCACGCTGTCCGAGGGCCCGCCCCTGGTGGTGTCCTGTGCCCGGCCCGAGGTCTGCGGGGGCCGGTTTACATACGAACAATGAAGTGCGGCATCCCGTCCTCTGGTTGAAGACCATCCC
>JAABRW010000378.1 GCA_011390695.1 Desulfotignum sp. | reverse complement strand
CTGACCTTTGAACTGATGGTGTCTCATGCCAACTGTCAGCTTGAGAAAATGACAGACCGGTATCTGCTGATCCGTGACGATGCATACCCCTTGGAGCTGAATGTTGTGGACAATTATCAGGCAGGTGAAATCAGGTCCACCAGGAATCTGTCCGGCGGTGAAAGCTTTATTGTGAGCCTCACACTGGCCCTGGGACTTTCCAAGATGTCCAGCCGGAAAGTGCGTGTGGACTCTTTGTTTCTGGATGAAGGGTTCGGTACCCTGGATGAAGAGGTACTGGAGACCGCCCTTGAAACATTATCCGGTCTGCAGCAGGACGGCAAACTGATCGGCATTATCTCCCATGTTTCAGCTCTCAAGGAAAGGATCCGCACCCAAATCACCATAACCCCGGTATCCGGAGGCAAAAGCATATTGGCCGGTCCCGGATGCAGTAGAACCAAAGGAACTGCATTTGTTCAGGTAAATACCTGACTGACCAAGGATTGTTATTTATCATAATTTCTGTTATTAGTGGGGTTTACTTTTAACCCTGTAAAATAAGGAACGTTTGAATGACATTGAAAAAAAATCTTTGGGCAATGATCCTGGCGGCAGCCATTACTGCACTGCCGGCAGCTGTATGGGCAGATGACAACAAAGCAGAACCGGAACTGCATAAAGCCAATGTGGATGACAGAATCAGTTACGCTATCGGATATGATCTTACCGACCGGTTAAAGGGCGGTTTTACTATCAATCCGGAGCTGTTCCTGAAGGGAATGAAAGACAATCTGGCAGGGGAGCTTTCCATGACACCGGAGAAAATGCAGGAAACCCTGGC
Organism: Desulfotignum sp.; assembly: GCA_011390695.1. The sequence goes on along the minus strand of JAABRW010000378.1, from coordinate 1,777 downwards.
GGAATTTCAGGCCATGGCCCAGCAGAAGCAGATGGAAGCACAGAGCAAAAAAGCGGAGGCAAACAAAGCTGCCGGCGAAGCTTTTCTGGAGGAAAACAAAACCAAAGAAGGGGTGAAAACCCTGGCCTCGGGACTTCAGTACAAGGTTATCACACCGGGTACAGGGGATTCTCCGGATCTTAACGACAAGGTGAAATGCCATTACCGGGGATCCTTGCTCAACGGCAGGGAATTTGATTCCTCCTATCAGCGCAACGAACCGGCAGTATTTCCGGTCAACGGTGTGATCAAAGGCTGGACAGAGGCGTTGCAGCTGATGAAAGAGGGCGCCAAATGGATGCTGTATGTACCTGCTGACCTGGCATATGGGGACCAGGGTGCCGGAAATGTCATTGAACCTGGGTCAACCCTGATTTTTGAGGTGGAACTGCTGGAAATTCAGGACAGCTGATACCGGCAAGGTGAAACAGTCACAGACATGGCTGATCAGCGCGGTGCTGCTGGCCCTTTTTCTGGGCGCCCTGGATGCCCTGATCATGTCAGCGGCCATGCCCACCATTATCGCCGAACTTTCCGGGCTGCATCTGTATGCCTGGGTGTATTCCGCCTATTTTCTGTCCCGGGCCGTGGCCCTGCCCATTTTCGGCAAACTGTCTGATCTGTTTGCCGTCAGGCAGCTGTTTATCATCAGTGTGACCCTGTTCATCCTGGCCTCCCTGGCAGCCGGGGCAGCCCCGTCCATGGGATTTCTGGTGGCAGCCAGGGTGTTCCAGGGCATGGGTTCCGGCGGGATTTTCGCCCTGGTATATGTGGTGCTCGCGGAAGCCGCCCCCCGGGACCAGCGGGCCAAAACCCTGTCCCTGGCCTCTTCCATCTGGGGGATCTCCTCGGTCATCGGACCCACCCTGGGGGGCTTTATTGTCAGTTTTTTCTCCTGGCGGTGGATTTTTTTCATCAACCTGCCCCTGGGGCTGCTGTCTCTGGCCGGTATATTTTTCTTTTTACGGGAATTCCGGGAAAAAAAGACAGATGTCACTTTGGACTGGCCCGGGCTGGTGTCCCTTACCGGATTTTTGTTGTCGGTGCTGACCCTGGTGATGACCGCCGGCAGGACCATTGCCTGGATTTCCCTGCCCGCTTTTTTGTTGTTTTTGGGTGCAGTGCTTTTCGGGGCCTGGTTTGTCCGATCCGAGTTCAGGGCCAGGGATCCCATTCTGGATCTACGGTTTTTCAGGCGCAGGGGATTTGCCGTGGGTAACCTGGCCGGGTTCTGCGCCAGTTTTTCCATGTTCGCCCTGTTCGGATATGCACCTTTATTCCTCCAGGGGGCACTGGGCCAGACCCCGATCCAGGTGGGCATGGCCATGCTGTCCCTGAGCCTGGGCTGGTCCCTGGGATCGTTGATCCTGGGACGGGGTATCATGCACCGCACCACCCAGAAAACCGCGGCCCTGGCAGGGGGGATTCTGCTGGCAGCGGGTACCGGCATGACCCTGGGATTTTCCACCGCTACCACCATGGTGCACAGCTTTCTGGTTTTTCAGGTGGTGGGGTTCGGCATGGGGTTTGTCACTTTGTCCACCCTGCTCATCGTCCAGGACAGCCTGGGGACAAAGGACCTGGGGGTGGCCACCTCCTCCCACCAGTTCGCCCGGACTTTAGGCGGGACCCTGGGGGTAGGTGTCTGCGGCGGCCTGGTCACCTCCCGGCTGCTGAACCGGCTGGAAACCGTGGATGTGTCCATGCCGGAAGCGTTGATGATCCAGCTCAAAGAAAG
>JAABRW010000377.1 GCA_011390695.1 Desulfotignum sp. | reverse complement strand
ATTTCAATGAAAGGAATGGAAGATGATGTCAACCAATGTAAAATTCGGAAATAAAAGAACGAACTCTTTAATGGCCCTATTTACTGTTTTTCTGACTATTCTGTTTTTTTCGGTTCCGGTTCAGGCAACCCCCCCACGATATGATCTCGGGGAGATTCCTGACCAGACCGCGTGGCATGGCACGGCCAACACTTTTTTGGTGAAATGCGATGAAATGCCTTCAGCGACCTTTTCATTGGTGGCGGATCCTCAGCCTTACGGCGGGATATCGATAGAACCCTCAGGGGCTACCGGAGACTGGCAATTTATTTACATCCCTGCTCCGGATGACAGTACCCCTTTCAATGTCACCATTTCAGCCTCTCTGGGTGTTCAGACGGTTTCCCAGGCTTTTCTCATAAGCCCGCAACCCACACTCCAGCCCGAACAAAGTGTCTTTGGGATACACGAACATGTTCCCCCGATTGTGACGGGTTTTGAAATTCAGGTGTTTGATCAGGAGAACCCGGTGGCTGAGGCATTCAATTTCGAAACCCTGAAAACGAGAAACATCCAGATCGTCGGCGAGGAGGTGGTGATTGCGTCCGGCCATGCGAACGGACTGTATGAGGCCTATTTTGACGGAAGCCGACGGGATATAAAAGAGATGGTCATCATAGCGGAGACAGTGTCGTTCAAGAGCCCTGCCCATCTCAAACAGACAGATGTAACTATTTATGCGCGGACCCTGTCATTTGAAGGGTCCGGCCTGTTGAAGACAACCCCTGAAGAGAAACTCACCGCCCCGGCACAGTTCCAGAATGGTATGGATGGTCTCAAAGCCGGGGACATAACGTTGAACATTTCCCAAATAAATTATGAAACCGCCGGCCCGAAAATCGATCTTACAGGCGGACGGGGTCAGCCGGGGGGGGCCGGGCAGGATGGAACAGATGGTATCTCAGTCTCTGTTTATTGGAACTATGGAGATTTTTGTGTAAGCTGTGATCACATTATGGATAAGGGATATTATTGTCCTCCGTCCGGTCAATATGTCACCTGGACTGAATGCGGCGGTGGAAACGGCAACAGTGCCTGGCCGACCAGCGGTACCCATGCCCGGGCCTCAGGTAAACCAGGAAAAGGGGGTGCGGGGGGAAAGCTGGTCTCGAACCAGGTTCTTTTAGGAGATTATCTGCTGTTTGGGGGCGTCAGCGGTTCTCCTGCCTACCCGGCCAGCGGCTACAGGCATTACAGGGGAGGATATGCCGGATATCCAAGGTATGCCCTGCATGTGGATTTCTACTGGGATACATGGAGCGCCTGTGTAAGTCAAACTGTATATCAGAATCCCACCTGGCCCACACAAAATGGTAATAATGCGGATGTTACGATGCCCGATATCGCGGTCGGACCGGCTGGGAGTTCCGCTGTGTCGGGATATTCCAGTACCTGGCTCCATCCACTGATGTTGATAAAAATTTTAAATCATGCCAGAGAAGACTATATGGGGGGATATATTTCAGAAGCCCGGGCCCGTTTGAAAGATTATGAGGCGCTTATTGAAGCGTATAGAAATGATGCCGGATGGAATGAAATGGATGAAACAGCCCGGTTTGAGATAGAGCAGATGTATGATGAAATCCTGATTCTACTTCAGCAAATAGAAAACAATCTTGATTACTTCGGAAACCCGGCCGGCTGGGTCCCCATGCTGAGTTTTGAGGTCAACTATACCATGTTCAGCCAGGAGATCGACCGGGCCATTCAGATGCTTTACCTGGTCCACTGGATCAGAACAACGGAAAAAAGTGAAGCGGACAAAGCAGCTGCCCTTGTTGATGTTCGGGAACAGTTAAAGCTTGACATTGATCGGGACCGTAACGATTATGACCAGGCCGTCAGTCAAATTCCCATCCTGAAAAACAAAGCGGAAAGCCTCAGGGTTCAGATTCTGGAAACCCAGGGACTGCTGGAAGCAAGGGAAAACCAGCTGAGCCAGGAAATCAAGGACCCGGTATGGCTGGCAGGCTTAAAAGGAGCTCTCAAAGGAGCAGCCCTGGCATGTAAAATCATCCCGGTTTATCAGCCGGGCATCGGTGCCCTGGGAAAAGGAATAGAGATGGTGAGCAATGTTGACCCTGACATGCCTTGGGAGTCCATCCTGGGGTCTGATGAACTCTTCTCCACGTTCCTTGACTCCAATTTTGATGCCGCGGCCGCGAACCAACAAACGGCAATGGGTTCGATCGATACCGCTGCTGTTGAAACCAACCTGCTGGATTACCTCGGGGAGATGCGGAACGCCAGTTCCGGTCTTTCATCAGGACTGTCAGACATCAATAATTTTGTCGCCCAGAACAAAGCGCCCAGATCTGATCTGAATTCGGAACTGGAGCGGGTCAAAAGCATGGATCCTGAATACCAGGCGCTGATTCAGCAAGTTCAGGAACTCAGTTTGAAAAACAGGGCATTTGTCGATGAACTGATCAGCACGATGCAGAAAGTTGCAGCGCTTTCCAATCAGATTACCCGAAGCATGCTGGCCATCGATGCCATGAATCGTGATGCGACCCCGGGTCTGCTGGTTTGTGATGGCAGGGCCTCCGCCTATCTGGATGAAATGGA
>JAABRW010000376.1 GCA_011390695.1 Desulfotignum sp. | reverse complement strand
GGGGCATATCTGAAATCCTGCGGATGCAGGGTATCCACCATCCACCATGAAAGCAGAAAAGAAGCGGTGTTCACCCCCCTTTCAGAACAGGCCCTGCGCATTCTGGCAGCATACTGCAAAACATGCGATCTGGTGGGAATAACCATTTTAACCACCCATCTGCTGCCCCGGGCCATCCAGATTACCCGGTACCTGAAAGCCCGGATCACTGCCCCCATCATCTGGGGCGGCCCCCCTGTGATTGCAGATCCGGCCTATTTTCTGCAATTTTGCGATCTGGTGTGTGCCGGAGAGGGCGAACAGGTCATGGAACAGCTTCTGGCAGATATTCCCCCCGGCAAGATACCCGGCCTGGGATATCTGGCGCCAGACAACAGGCCTGTGGTCAATCCCCTGCCCCCCATGCTGGATGTGAACCAGCTGCCCCTTGCCCGGGTGGATCTGGATGACGGGTATATGCTGACAGAATCCGGTCTGGTGTCTTTGAAAAAACATATCCCGGCAAGTCTTTCCACCTACAGTGTGCTTCTGGTCAGAGGATGCCCCTACCAGTGTGCCTACTGCCTGAACAACCGCCTGATGGCAGCGTTTCGGAAAAAAGGCCCCTATGTGCGCAAAATTGCCGTTGAACGGGTGATCCAGGAGCTGGAATGGGCCAGGGACAATATTCCCCATCTGAAACGCATCATTATCGATGATGATGATTTTTTCCTCAACTCAGAAGACAGGATCCAAAAATTTCTTGGCCGGTACATGGAAACAATCAATCTGCCGGTATTCTATATCCAGGCCAACACCCGGCAGATCACCCGGGCAAAGCTGAAAATTCTGGCAGACAGCGGCCTTACTTTGCGGTATCTGAAAATAGGGCTCCAGTCAGCCAGCCCGCGCATCAGCAAGGATATTTTCAACCGGCCCCTGGACCAAGCCTCTTATCTGGAAAAACTCGCCCTGGTTGTGGACAGCAAAATCCGGGTCATGATCGATGTGATTTCCGCCAATCCCTACGAGACAACACAGGACAAACATGAGGTGCTGCAATTTTACCTGAAAATCCTGAAGATCATCATGCACCGCAATACAGTTGAACAGCCCGTCAAAATCTATGACCACAAGCTGATGTATTTTTCCGGCACCCCTTTGTATGAACGGGCTTTGAAAGACGGTCACATCTCCGGTGATTACGCGGAAAAGGTATTGCTCAAACGCAGCACCCTGCGCCTCCACCAGGAGGATATGGACAATGATGCCCTGACCGTGTGGCTTTTCAATATTGCGGCCCGGAAAAAAACATTTTACAAAACCGCCCATACCCTGCTCAGGATCATGGCTGCACCCCCTGTATTTTTTGCCATAACCCGTTATAACCTGGCTGAACGGTTTGGCGCTTTTTTCCGGATGCCTGTGGTGAAAAAGCTGGTGGACAAAATTCAGATCTGATCTCACTGGAGCGTCTGATCTGACTGGGGCACCTGATCCCCCTGAGGCAAAGAGATGGTGAATGTGGTGCCCCTGCGTTTTATGGAGTCCACCGCCACTGTACCCTGGTGCTGGGCAATGATATTTTTAGCAATGAACAGACCAAACCCTGTGCCCTTCACCTGCTTGGAGGAAAAAAACAGATCAAAAATTTTCTCCTTGGTTTCCACATCCATGCCGCAGCCGTTATCTGCAATTTGTATCACCAGGCTGTCCCGGGCTTCTTCCACCACAAGACTGATTTCATGAGCGGTTTTGTCCTTGTCTTCCAGGCAGGCATCCACGGCATTGTCCAGAATATTGACCAGGGCGGACATCATGAATGCCGCATCGATGTTCAGGATCCGGGGGGCCTGGTCTGAAACCACGTGAAATGCAATAGGGTGATGTGCCAGCTTCATTGCCATGGTCTTTTCGATATCTGCCAGAAACTTTTTCACCGGCACAGGCTGTCTGTTCATCTGCCGGTCCTTGGAATACATCAGAATATCCATGATCATCTGCTTGATCTTGTCCACATTCTGGGTCAGCAGGTCAAGGCCTTCGGATATATCTGCAAAATCTTGTTTTTTCAGGCCGGACCGGGCAATGTACAGCCCCCCGTCAAGATTGGTGAGCAGCCCTTTGATATTGTGGGAAACCGTGCCGATCATCAGGCCCAGAGAAGACAGGTGGCTGGATAATTTGGATTTTTCCACCACCAGCATTTCCAGTTTCTGGGTGTATTCCACCAGCTTCTGGTCTGCAATAAGTTTGTCCACCGCCTTGGAAACAGCCAGTTCCAGGATATCCACATTCACAGGTTTGGTAATAAAATCCGCAGCCCCGAATTTCAGGCTGGCAATGGTCAGGTCCATGTCGCCATGGCCGGTTATCATGATCACCTGGGTATCAGGTGCCCGCTGTTTCACCTGTTTGAGCAGTTCAATCCCCCCCATGACCGGCATTTTAATGTCTGTTATCACAATGGACGGCTGTTTTTCTTCAAACAGCTCAAGAGCAGCTTTGCCGTCTTTGGCCAGAAACACCTGGTAACCGATGTCAGTAAGGGTTATTTCCAGGACATCCCGGATATCATCTTCATCATCCACAACCAGGATGGCAAATTGTTTCTTGTCCATGAGATCCTCCCT
>JAABRW010000375.1 GCA_011390695.1 Desulfotignum sp. | reverse complement strand
GATAAATCCCTGACCCGCATGGTGGAAACCAGAACCCTGGAGCCCGTGGACCTCATCATCTCCTGCGGGGATATGGAGCCGGAATACCTGTCATTTCTGCGGGATCGGCTGGACCGGCCCCTGTTTTACGTCAAGGGCAATCACGATATTCGGTACACCCCCGGTAACCCCGTGGGATGCAAAAATATTCACAAGCAGATCGTTTCCCTGGACGGGGTCAATATCTTAGGCATGGAAGGCTCCATGTGGTACAATGGGGGGGCCAATCAATACACCGAAGCCATGATGAAAAAACAGATTTTTTCCCTGTGGCTGTCTTTATGGCGCAAAAAACCGATTCACATGATCATCACCCATGCCCCGCCCCGCCATATCCATGACAAAGAAGACCTGTGTCACCGGGGATTTGAATGCTTCAATACCCTGATCCGAAAATACCGGCCTGAGTATTTTATCCATGGACATGTCCACCGGGAATTTGATACCCATTCCGATAGAGTCACACATGTCAATCACACACAGGTCATCAATACCTGTGGATTTACACTCATAGAGGTCTGATCCATGAAAAATTTTTTCAAATACCTGTTTTCTTCCGATTCCGCCCGGCAGAATACACGCAATCACGTGGACTCGTTCCATGAACAGCAGGCCCAGGAAGAGGATGTGAAATTCGTTGATCACGGCATCCAGACCATTGCCTTAGAAAAAATCATCGGCAGTGTGGGCAAATACGGGGATTTTGATTCCCGGTTCCGGCCCAAAAAACATATGTCCGCCGAGCGGTTTACGGAAATCAAACAGGCCATGCGTCAGGGCAAAGCCATACCGCCGGTCAAACTGTACCAGATCCGCAACCAGTACTATGTCCTGGACGGCAACCACCGGGTGGCGGCGGCCAAGGAACTGGGATGGACTGAAATCAGCGCCAAGGTGGTGGAGATTGTGTCCGCCAGAAACACCCTGGAAAACCTGTTGTATCTGGAAAAAAAGAAATTTCTGGAAAAAACCGGACTGCCCCGGGAAATCGATCTCACGGAGGTAGGAAAATACAACTATCTGGAACAGCAGATCCGGAAACACCAGGATTACCTGACATCCCAGTCAGGCAAAAACTGCGATTTCACCCGGGCCGCCAAAGACTGGTACCATACCATTTATCTGCCCATGACCACGATCATCCAAAACGGTGACCTGCTCAAGTATTTTCCCGGGCGGACCCTTGCCGACCTGTACACCTATATTGCCTATCATCACTGGGATTCCAGCACCAATCGGCGCTACGGCATCGGTATCGACCGGCTGATCCCCAAAAGCATGGCCGGGTTCAGAAGCGCCATGCTGGAAAAACAAACCCCGGAGTATCCGGAAATGAAACGCACCATCACGGCATTCATTCTCATTGACACGGATGCCATGACAGAAAACACGCTGTCGGATCGATTGTTCGCACTGGATGAAGTCCGGGAGGTCCATACGATTCACGGCAGTATCGACCTGCTGGTGAAAGTGGTTCTCCAGCGGGATTTCCTCACCTCGGATGCGGAAACCATTGCCGAGTTCCTGGATCAGCAGATCCGGAAAATCGAGGGGATCAAACGAACCCAGACCCTGATACCGGGCCGGTCCCTGGTCAAAGACGGCTTTGTTGGCTAAAGAGCGTTGGAAATTTGGGACAATTCAGGAAAAAACGCAGTCAATCCTCCCTCTGCCAGCAAATTCCTGTGATGCTGAAACATGACAGAATCCCACATGTCCAAAAACGTTTTCAAAGGCGGGGGTACCTTTTTTTTGTGGAGATAGAACACCCCGTTTTCAATGATTTTGGCCTCGGATTCTCCTGCGGACAACCGTTTTTGAATGCAATGTTCCCGCTGGAGGATCTCTTTGATTTTTGCCATGAAAATGTCGGATATTCCTTTTTGGATCATTCCACCGTGACTGGACAGAATCAAATTGATCTGCATTCCGTCCAATCGAAGAAGAGAGAAGACCAGATCCCGGATATCACAATTCTGCCACCCATACCACGGTCCGAACCGGTCCAGTCCCAGATCCCCTGAAAACAGAATTTGATCGTCCGGAAAATAAAACGAGGTATGCCCCGGAGAGTGGCCCGGGGTGTCCATCACCACCATTTCCGGAGCAAACTCCACAAAAACCGTGTCAGAACCATAGGGTGAAAAATGCGTCAACGACCGGAATCCCTGGGTTTTTTCAGCAAACGCATGCCACTCTTTGCCACAGCCTAAGGGACCGGCTGTCTGTTGAACCACATGATCCAGACTGGAAAGGAATGCCGCTTCCTTTGCCGGAACAAAGACCTGTATACCGGCTTTTTCCGCCTGGTGGGTCCAGACGCTGTGATCCAGATGAAAATGCGTGATCACCGCTGCATCCGGACGTCTTTGTTCCAGCAGGGTCCGGGTATCTGGTTCCCCTAAATTCATGTCGATGAAAACCTGTTTTCTGGACTGGACAATCAATCCGGCACAAGAGGAAAACCGGGCCATGGAATCGGGTTCCACATATGTGATTTTTTCTGTAATCCGGGTTTGTATCATAAAACCATTTCCTTTGGAAATATCCCGCAAGCGGACACCCGTGCCGGCAAAAACGTCTGGTACCGACCTTCA
>JAABRW010000374.1 GCA_011390695.1 Desulfotignum sp. | reverse complement strand
AAAGCAGGTCATTGTCAATGTTGTCCACGATATTTCCGGTAAAGTCTTTTTTGTCCAGGATCGTGACTTTTTCATTCCCGCGGTAAAGTACACAGACGACCATTGCATGGTTGAGCAGAAAATCGATGTCCCGGGCAAAAAAGAGCACACCCAGGTTGGTGAAACGGTGGTCTTCGGTCAGGCAATCGAGGTTTTGCAGCAGGGTATCACGATCGAGGTTCGGGCTGATGCCTGCCAGTTTCAAAAACCGGCCATAGGCAACCGGATCAAAATCATCGGGATAAACGGCCTTGGCGTTTCTGAGTTCGTCAAAACGGATCCGCCCTTCTTTCTTGAAAAATTCGATGATCTGGTTGCGGGTGAGTTTCTGGGAATTGGCGCCCACTTGGATCTCACAGCTCAACCGGGGCTCGATCTGTCCCAGAACGTCCTGCACGCGGGAACGCATGGCGTTGCCGGTGTCGATACCTTTGATGACACCGTTATCGGCCACACCCAAAAGAATCCTGCCGCCGCCGGAATTGGCAAAGGCGCAGGTGAAAAGCTGAAATGTGTGCCGTTTTTCCAAATTATCCGTCACGTCGGATAATATTTCAAAAATGGCTTTATCTGAAAATTAACTTCTGGTAAAAATTCAAATCAGGAAATTATTTATCCCCCGCCATCTGCGGTAGAAGTACGGATCATGATGTCTCAAATGGTAAAAGGTAAGGCCGATATGGCAAAGAGTAAAACAAAAAAAGATGCTGCACTGGCCGAACTGATTGCAGCAGCACCGACAAAGGCCCTTTCAGAGCTGATACTTAATCTGGCAGAAAACGATCCTGAGATACGTCGAGAGTGCTTTGATTATTTAAAGAAAAATACAGCTGTTTCCAAGATGCTTAAACGCCAGTCGGAAGGGGAAGCCATCATGTCCATATGGGCTGAACTGCTGCCGGATCTTGAGGATCTGGATGCGTATGGCGGCGGACCTCATGAGATGGAAGACCAGGTGTGGGAGTTGCTGTATGAAATTACAAAAAGTCTGACTTCAAAAAAGGTCGATGAAACGTATCGACGTGAAATACTCGACTCTGTTCTACCGTTTATTAAAAGCGGAAATTCAGGGGCCGGGGATGCACTGGATGAACTTGCTTATGCTGCCTGTTATTCCGCTGCTGAATTGCGGTACCTTGCCGAAAGCCTGGAAGCCATGCATGATGACTGGCAAACCCGCAATGCCCGCAACATTTATCGGGAGATCGGGGACCATGACAAATACCTTGAGCTTCGGTTGAAGTATATGAAAGTTGGCGCTGATTACCATGATCTGGCTGAGTTTTACTGGGGAACCGGAGAGAAGGAGAAATCGATTCAGATCGCCCAAAAAGGACTTAAGAAGGCAACAGGGCGGATGGATGAATTGCGGGCATTTGTGGCCGAACGGGCAAAGGAGTCGGGTGACCGGACGACCTGGATCGAACTTCAGTTTGATCAGTCAACAGATTATTTAACCCTTGATAAATACAAAAAATTCAAAACCGCGTGTACGGCGGAAGAATGGAAAGCGTATGAACCCAGACTCCTGAAAAAAATGAAAGATACCGGAAACACCGAGCAGATGAAAATCCATATGGATCGAAAAGAATACGACAGTGTTGTGAATCTTTTGTCAAAATGCAGTTACCCACAATACAATTTTGACAGCAATACGATTGTAAGCATCGCAGAAAAACTTGAAAAACAGTACCCTGAAAAAATTCTTAAATGGTATATTTCCGGTCTGGGTAATCTTTATTCCAATCAAAAAAGAGAAGAATATGCGAGAAAGGCTGAAGTAATGGCAAAAGTTCGCCATATGCTGGTCAACGTGATGAATGATGAAAGCAGATGGAAAAAGCTGGCAGTCAAAGTCAAAAATGATAATCTCAGACGTCCGGCTTTTCAGCGGGAATTTGCCAGTATTGTTCCGGGATGGACGGCGATATAATATTGAAAAAGAACTGGGCATTCTTCATGCTGCAGTGCAATTGAATGATTTAAGAACGCCACTGCTCTATGTTTGGGACGTTTTTTCGGTATGTCCCCCCAGTTCTGGTTAAATCTCCAATCTCGATACGATCTCGAGATGACCGCAGATTTTTTAGCGGACAGGCTTGAAAACGAGGTTTGCCTTTCCATGCACAGACGGGCTAAACTGCCAGAAAGCGGGATGCCTCAAGTTATCTGATTTTTTCATTGGGACAATTGATGATAATATCGACAAATTATTTTCAGCATGGTATTATAAATAAATATTGTAAGGAATAATCACAGGAAGGGATGAATTATGGGCAAACAAACAATTTTAATCGTTGATGACGAGCCTGATTTTGTGACAATGCTTAAACAAACCCTTCAAGATGAAGGATATGTCGTTGAAGTTGCTTACAATGGGGTCGAGGCAATTCAAAAAGTAAAGAAAAGCCCGCCGGATGCCATTGTTCTGGATATCATGATGCCGGAAAAAAATGGCTACGAAGTATGTTCCGAGCTTAAAAACGATGATCAGTATGCGGATATTCCCATCATTTTACTCACTGCGGTTTCAGACCATGTCAGCTCAACACAGTATTCCCATTCGCAGGGCCTGGATGTGGAGGCAGATGATTATCTGTCCAAACCGGCATCATTCGAGGAGATTCT
>JAABRW010000373.1 GCA_011390695.1 Desulfotignum sp. | reverse complement strand
AGCAGTTGTACCTGCGTTCTTCATGGCTTCCCGGACATTGGCTTTCATCTGAAGATAGGGATCCTGAACCCTGGTTTTTTCCGGAAAGGTATCCATATACAATGATACCGCTTTTTTATCAATAGCTGCAATCCGGTCTTGCAATTTTGCATTATCAATACCCGCATGGGTCAGCACCAGGCCCAGAAAACAGACAAATAAAACAGCACTTGCCGCCAGTTGAGAAAAATAGGTGGTTACAAAGGAACTGGCCCCGTATTTTCCTTTGCAGAAATTAAACAGATACCTGACAGGCTTGTCCGGTACGATATCCGACAAAAGGCCGTCCGGGCGGACTCTCTCCACCAAAGGTCCTTTTTGACATCCTGCTTCCACCGGTCTCAGGCCTGCCTGGTCAGCCAGTTTTATTTCAAGGGCATGGCAGACCACATCTGCTTGTGAAAATTTTTCATCCACACATACGACAATATCAAATGCCACCTGGACCCCGGTTCTCTGGTTGAAACCGATAATGGTTTGTCTGACAGCATCAGCAAGGAGGTCACCCGATGCCCTGACCGCGGGTGAAAATGTCCGCACGGCACAGGGTATGCGATTGTTCACCAGCACCAGAGCGGCTTCGTACGGGGCAAGATATACAAATGCAAATGTCGGGATATTTTTTTGCTGATGTAAAAATCCTGCAGCAGCAGCATACCCCTTGGGTGCAATAACCCGGGGCTGGATTTTAAAACAGGCAAGTACTGTAAAATATGATTCTATTGCTGCTTCAGCAATAGAGCCGCTCAGAATGAGATTTTCATCTCCCGGGATATCCAGCAGATGAAAATCCGACACATAGCCCTGATCATTTCCGGGCAAAAACGACTCAAGCTCAAAGGGCAGAATCTGTGAAATTTTTTTTCTTGACCTGAAGGGCAGGTGCAGGATTCTATAACAGACATGGCCTGCAGGCACAAAAATAACAGCCTTTGCACATGACTGCAGGTCCATTTTCCGGGCAGCCATATCCATGGCAGCACCAAACATGTCCTGGTTTTCATCTTCAGATGTTACCTCTGAAAACAAAACCCGGCATTCATCTGTGACCGACCGTTTTTTAACCCCCTGTTCCACGACCATGGCCCGAATGCCGAAATGGTCAATGTCAAGGCGCAGGAATGATCTGCTCATCAATTGTTCCTTTTTATCCGATTCCCATTATTGTCTTTCCATCTGGAGAATCCGGCACTGCCATCTGCCGGATTCCGCATCTTTTTCTCTTTTCACAAATGCCAGCAGCGTCACTGATGCCGAGTTTTTCCAGGCTGTGGATTCAATTTTAAAGGTATCACTTGCATACCTGACAAGGCGGTCCATGCGCTGCTGTTCCTTTGGGGGCAGACCGATTATGTTTTTATACCATCCTTTGCCCAGCTGGTTCACAAACATTTCTCCGTCATCGGTTTTCTGTTCTCTGAAATCAATGAGTTCCCGGGCCAGTTCCTCCATTCCTTCCGGAAGAATCGCTGCCAGAACAGCCCTGTCAGCTGTGTTGATATTGATCTGTCCCGGATACCGGAAGCCGCTGTCCTGCATGGAGCGGTCATCCAGCCCGTACACGGTGAACACATCACTCAGGGCGATGGATTGCTGATCCGCATCCCTATTCTCATCTCCCAATTCCATTCCAGGCACATTTACCTCTGTCTGGCCCATCTCCAGGAGATCTTTTGAAATCCCCCGCACGGACAACAGTTCTTCCAGATGGTTGAACGGGCCGTTGGCACATGCGTAAGGCGGCTCCAATCCCTGGTAATAGTCTGACTCTGCACCTGAAAGACCGCTGATGGCATCATCATCTTCAGCATCAAGCCAGTCTTTCACAGAATTAATGATCATGTCGGGATCTCTGTCATCCAGGGACTTGTCACCGGAAAAAAAAGGTCTGAAAAAATTTTCCCATACCCCTGCCTGATCAGGATTTATCTGGTTGCCGGGAAACTGCCTGATCAGCGCGTTCACCTGAATTTTGGACAATTCATCAGTCATTTTTATGGACAGATTATCACTTTCCAGGCCCAGCATACTCACCACCCCAGTCAGTTTTTCCGGATCAGCCCATACTTCCTGCATTGAATCTGTTGTGTTCATGGCCGCATCCTCCGCCAGAATGACCCTCGCAAGTTCAATGCCTGAAACGGCAAGCTGCCGGGCCTGGAACCGGTCTTTTTCAACCATGGTTACCAGAACCGCATCACCGGTAATTTTTCCCAGCTGCATGCCGGCAGTCACCAGAATCCCCACAATGGCAATGGTCACCACAAGGGCCACCCCGCGGTCGTTGCAAAAAATCTTACTCAACAGTCCCCCGTTGGGACATCAGGCTTATGGCGGTTTCAAACACCTGCTCCCGGTCTCCGGATCCTAAAACAATCCTGATCTCAATACTTGCCGGGAATGCATATGCAAATTCATCAGAATCAGAATCCCAGTACCGGTGCTGTTCTCCATCGTTGTCCGTATACAGCAGTTCAAACCCTGAAATGTCGGTGCACAACACCGGATCCCCGCACCCGTCTGGTTCCCGGGCAAACGGCGGCAGAATATCCCCCCGGAAAAGATCAAGGGTATTGTTATCATTTTCTTTTGTATAATAAAAGATCTGTGCAACCCCGTTTCTCTGATCCA
>JAABRW010000372.1 GCA_011390695.1 Desulfotignum sp. | reverse complement strand
AAGGATGAAAAAATTGCTGATCTGGGCAAACAGCTGAATATTGCCCTGGCCAGAAAAGTGCATGAACTGACCCAGTACCGGTCGGAGTTTTTCGGCAGACTCAAACAGATTTTGGGGGACCACCCGGCCATTGCTGTCCGGGGGGACCGGTTTGTTTTCCAGGCGGAACTGTTGTTTGCATCCGGTTCAGCCACCCTGGGGGATGCAGGCAAAGCGCATCTGGCCGCACTGGCTGATACCCTTATTCTGGTTGCAAAAAAAATTCCGGATGATATCAGCTGGATTCTGCGCATTGACGGCCACAGTGACAAAGTGCCCATAAAAAATGAATTTTTTTCCTCCAACTGGGAATTGTCTGCTGCCCGGGCCGTGTCCGTGGTCCAGTTTTTGAGCCGGCAGGGGATTCCGGAAAAACGCATGGCAGCGGCCGGATTCAGTAAATACCACCCCATTGACCCGGCAGATACAAGAGAGGCGTATCAAAAAAACCGGCGTATCGAGATCAAACTGACCAACTATTAGTAAGGTGGTTCCGGTTAGAAGCGCTCGATGAGCCGGTTGATGAGGAAAGTGGATTCCCGCAGGGCCTGGTCGGAGAAGGGGCCGAACCATTGGGCGATGTCATGGAACTGCTGGATGAACGCCCGGGTGTCGTTATTTTCCAGCATGTCCAGGTGCTGGTTCAAAGAGGTGATAAATTGTTTTAAAAGCCGGCGCCGTTCTTTTGTGGCAAAGATGATCTGGGCATACAGCCCCGCGTCCTGGGCAAACAGCCTTCCCACCATGCCCAGCTCCAGCCGGTAGATGGGGCTGGAAAATTCCAGGGTCCGCTGGATATGCACCTGGCGCTCAAACAGAAACCGGCCGAAGCAGAAGGTGGCAAAATGGCGCAGGGCCTGGACGATTTCCATGATCTCATCATGTTCCTCCGGCGTGGACTGCACCAGGACCGCCCCCCACAGACCCAGCTGTTCCACCAGCCAGTGCCCGGCCGCAGGATCCCGGCCCGGGGTGACCACCATGATCTGTTTGTCCAAAGAGGTGGTGGTGGGGCCGAACAACGGATGGATACCCAGCACAGGCCCTTTGTGGCAGCGGCACATGGCGGCAACCGGTTCTTTTTTTACAGATGTCAGATCAGCCAGCAGGGCGGTTTCCGGCAGATGGGGGGCGATCTTTTCAATAACCCCGGTGGTTTTTTCAATGGGCACAGACACCAGGACCAGGTCAATATCAGCACACAGAACAGGGGCATTTTCCCAGTCGGATTCCGCGAGAATCCGGACCTGATATCCGGATTTTTCAAACAGGGCGGCAAACATGGCCCCCATCTGTCCGGCACCGCCGATGACCAATACCCTGGCATTGGGACGGATGCCTTTGCCGCGCATGTCAGAGGCCTGGTTGACCCGTGAGTGGCGCAGGATCACCCGGAAAAGGTCTTCAGTGACATCCGGATCCAGGTTTTTTTCTTCAGCCTGGGTTCTGAGGCGCGAAATCAGATCCTCTTCTCTGGCAGGGTGATAAACCGGGACATCGCAGGCTTTTTTCAGGGCCACCACCTTTTTTACCTGTTCCTGGCGCCTGGCCAGCAGAGAGAGGATATCTGAATCTATCCGGTCGATTTCATCCCGTAAAGGCTGGATCTGTTCTGCAAAGTTTTTCTCGTTTTTTTTTCCCATTGAAAAAGGCCCGGAACGGTTCATGCGGCAAACTGTCTGGCCCGTTTCACCAGCAGCTGGTTGCAGTTTGCGATATTTTCCTTTGTATACAGGGTGAATTCATCCCTGTAGCTTTCCGCCAGCAGCTGTGCAAAGAGCTTCTGGTCAGATAAGCGGGTGCGGGTCACCCGGTCGATGAAAGAATGGGCCGCATCAATGGCAGCCTGGATGCCTCCGGCAGCTGCGTCATTCTTTAATGGTCCCTGGTGGGCAGGGCAGATTACGGCAGGTGCCAGGTCTTGTATGTATGCCTGGGTGGACAAATAGGCTTCTACACCGGTGAAAAACAGGGGCCAGAATCCCCTGCCCGGGAAATGAAACCCCAGGCTGTCTGAGCAGAACACAATATCCTGGACCCTGGCTATGATGTTACCGGGAGAATGTCCTGAAACAGGTAGCAATTCCAGTGTGACACCCCCGAGATCCAGAACGGTTTTGTTTGTGACAGCCCGTGCATCCGACAGGTCCGGCACTGTTTCAATGGGCGGACGGCCCGGGGTGATCCCCCTGTGCAAAAGGCCTTTGGACATGAAAGCATCTTCTGCCAGCATCAAAGGACCGGCCTTGGGGTGGGTGATAAATTCCCGGGCACCTTCCCCTGCCAGCACCACGGCATCCGGAAACCGTGCCATCAGGCCGGGAAGCCCTGTGGCATGGTCTGAATGGGGGTGGCTCATAATCAGATAATCAGGTGCCGCCCCCAATGCTTCCAGCTGAGAAATAACCGCATCTGTTATGCCTGAGATGCCGGTTTCAAACAGGGCGGTTTCATTATCGCCTGTAACCAGAAACAGGTTGATAAAATAATTTCCCAGCACAGTGACCCGGTGGGACAGGGGCATGGGAAAGCCTGTCTCATGGTTGTCAGCTGTTGCCGGCGGTTTTTTCATAACAGATCAATCCGCATTGCAGGCAGCGCGCTGCCTCGTTAAGGGCATTTTTTTCAGAAAAGCCGG
>JAABRW010000371.1 GCA_011390695.1 Desulfotignum sp. | reverse complement strand
AATCACGATACGCAGGGCGATCTTTATTCTGAAGTCTGAATAATATGCAGGTCCATGCGTTTTTGTATTCTGGTTTTCAGCCACGGATTTTGTCCTGTTCCAATGGAATATATCCCACTCATCACTTATGTTATGGTTTTCAATTCAACATTTTTTAGATCACTTTTATTGTATTAACCGATCTCTTGTCAAATGGAATCGCATTTAATTTCGCTATGTCAGCTTTTTTTACAACTTGAAAAATATGTTTAACTCTTTTTTAAAAATTCGACAAAACGTCACCGGAACAATCACTGCAATTCATCGTTTTCCTGTGAAGGAAAACGCCCTGTAAACCTGGCATATAAATTGCTTTGTTCTTCAGTTGACATAGTAAGCCACATTGCCAAGTCTCGACAACACAAACACCTTGCAAAGGAGGTTCCAGATGAGTGAGAAAAAACAAAAAAAACTTCGAAAAAAAGTAGCATTCTCATTACATGCACCCCAGGCTGAAACCGTGTTACTGGCAGGGGACTTCAACCAGTGGCATCCCGAGAAGCACGGCTTGAAAAAAGGCAGATCCGGTGCCTGGGAAGCCGCACTGATGCTTTCTCCCGACACCTATGAATATAAATTTGTCGTGGATGGCAAATGGCAGATGGACCCGGCCAACACCCGGACCTGCCAAAACTGTTTCGGTACCCGCAACAACCTGCTGACTGTTGCAGAATAAAAATTTGCTGCCTGCACAAACAATAGGCCCCAGTCATTTGAAACAGCAATTATAAAAAATAAGGGGTGTGGTATGGGGAAAAAAGCGACACCAACCGGGTATCAGCCGGGATTTTATGGAAAAAAACGTCAGACCCCGGATCAATGGGTGGAAGCGTATTTCAAAAAATGGGCAGTGGAGGAAGACCGAAAAAAGCAGAAAATGACACAGTCACAGGTGTTCCCGAGTATCTGTTTTTCAAGACAAATCGGTGTCGGTGCCCTGGAAATCGCAGACGAATTATCACAGATCATTGCGTACCGGGTGGTTGACCGGCAGATCATGGAGCATATGGCACAGGATACCAGTCTGTCCATGAAACTCATCGAGCTGTTCGACGAACGCTATCCAGGCCGTATGAGTGAACTGTTTGCCATGCTCACCAGTGAAAAGACCTTTATTAAAAGTGATTACGCCAGACAACTGGCCAAAACAGTCACGGCGCTGGCTTCCATTGAACCCACGATTTTTGTGGGAAGAGGAACTTACCTGATCCTGCCCCGGGATCTGACCTTATCTGTCAGGATCGTTTGCAGCAGGAAATACCGGGTCAAACGCCTGGCAGATATCTTAGGCATTGAAGAAACCGAGGCCCAGGCCCAGCTGGAAAGGTGTGACAAAGAACAGCGGCAGTTTTTCAAAACCATTTACCAGCAAGAAGAAACCGATCTGTACGGAATTGATCTGGTCATTAACCGAGATCACCTCACCGGTGCAACAGAGGCGGCAAAAATTGTGGCCTGCGCGTTTGAACAGAAATTCGGTTCCCGGAAATAGCGCCATGTCTTTTTCAGTCATCGAAACAGATAAAGGACCTGTCACTGTCTCTGCCGGATTTCCGGTCGGCGGATGTGATGTTCTGACATTCGGAATTGATACTTCAGACCCTGTCTACCAACCCATATACACCCGGGAACAGACCCTGGAACAGTTTGCGGCAACGGGTGGGGCCGTGCGTCTCGCCCTTTTCAGAGAACGGATTATCATCGGGTTTGCGGTAATCGGTCATCCGGCCCCGGACAGCCGCTGGGCCAGAGAAGGCCTTAACGGCATCCTGGAACTCAAAGCGGTGGAAGTCGCCCGTCCGTTCAGAAACCTGGGGATTGCCGGACACCTGCTGACCCATCTTTTTTCCGATTCCACCTTTGAAGATCATATTGTATTTCTGACCGCCTATGCCTGGCTGTGGGACATTGCCCATACGGGCCTGTCCTGTGGTGCCTACCGGGAGATGCTCATGACCCTGTATGCCAGATTCGGTTTTGAATCCTGCCAGACCAACGAACTCAATGTCTGCCTGAAACCGGAAAATATCTTTATGGCCAGAATTGGGAAAAACATCTCCTCAAAAGAGCGAGAATGCTTCAAATGGCTGCGTTTCGGCATCACCTCGCCGGTTTCAAACCGACCCAAAATTTTTATGTGACACACAACAGATGGCGTTGTATATTGAACCGGACATACGGACGTGCTATATCAGCTCATCTGAAAAACGGTTTTTTCGGCTCTGATGAACAATTTTCGATGATCACCGGCCACGGCCTGTGACAGGATACATCCAATGAATACCATTCTGGTAATAGATGACGATGATCAGTTGCGCATCAGCTTCTGCAAGCTGTTGAGGGAAGAAAACTATTCCGTGCTGGGGGCGGCCTCGGGCGAGGCCGGTGTTGACATTGTAACCCAGCAGCCCCTGGATCTGGTGATTCTGGATATGCGGCTGCCGGGCATGGACGGCATGGAAACCTTCAAACAGATCAAAAAAAAGGAGCCTAAGCTGCCGGTGATTATTGTCACGGCATACGGCACCACGGAAACAGCCATCGAAGCCACCAAAATGGGGGCTTATGACTATGTGCTCAAGCCTTTTGAGATCCCTGAAATGCTGAATCTCATCAGTCAGGCCATCGATGCCGGTTATTTCA
>JAABRW010000381.1 GCA_011390695.1 Desulfotignum sp. | reverse complement strand
GTGATCACCGGTTTGTCCAGAGGGATACCTTTTCTGGCGAAAAGATCCAGGCTGCTGTCAACCACCTCGGCATAACTGCTGACAATGGGACAGTTGAACGTATTGCTCACCGCCTGGAACTCATCCTGCTCATTCATGACAAGGGGGTAGAAAATACGGTCCACCCCGCGCATGACCAGATCAAGCACATGGGCGTGGGCCAGTTTGGCCGGAAAACAGATACTGTCGGACATGATGCTGCCTTTGGCAGCATCACCCATGGCCGCAGTGGACCCGGAGGACAGGATGATATTGATGCCGCAATGCACAAAAAACGCATGCCAGAAGGCAAAATTTTCATAAAAATTCAGGCATCTGGGAATACCCACAGTGAATTTCGGATCAGGGTGGGGTGCGAGATTCCGGTCAAACAGCAGGCGGTATTTAAAGTCCGCAAAATCAAACCCTTTTTCAGGCCGGTTCCGGCCTTTTGCGCCGAATATTTTTTCACACCGGTTGCCTGAATAAAAGGATCTGCCGCTGGAAAAAACAAACCGGGTAACAGCACAGGCATTGTCGCATCCATTGCACACGATCTGCCGGGTCTTGAAGTCAGCAATGGTATCCAGGTGGTCCAGGGCGGCAAAAGAAGCAGCCTGCCGGCCCTGGTTTTCAAAAGATTTTTTGGCTGCCAGTGCAGCCCCGAAAGCCCCCATCATTTCCGGCATGTCTGTATGGGTGACACAGGTGCCTGTTAAAATTTCCAGGGCCCGGATAATGGACGGATTTTTACCCGCCCCGCCCTGGAGCACGATATGGTTTCCCATTTCTTCCATATCAACGAGCTTGAGTACCTTGAACAGACAGTTTTTCACCACAGCATAGGACAGACCGGTACTGATATCTGCCACCCCGGCATTTTCCCGCAAAGCCTGCTTGACCCGGGAATTCATGAAAACCGTGCACCGGGTGCCAAGATCGCAAGGGGCTTTGGCCTCCATAGCCAGGGCGGCAAAATCCTGTACCCGGTATCCCAGGGACCCGGCAAACGTCTCAATAAAAGACCCGCAGCCGGAGGAACAGGCTTCATTGAGTTCAATGCGGTGGATGGCCCCATGGCGGATAAATATGGCTTTCATATCCTGTCCCCCGATGTCCAGAATAAAGGACACATCAGGATCCATATGTCTGGCTGCTTCAAAATGGGCAATGGTTTCCACCATCCCTGCATCCATCCCGAATGCCGCACGGATGAGATCTTCTCCATAACCGGTAACCGCGGTTCCTGCAATGACCAGATCTGGATGCTGTTCCTGGATTTTTTCGCGAAACGCCCGCAATCCCTTTACAACCGCCTGGATGGGATTGCCGTCGTTGTTTTTGTACCAGGAGAACAACACCTGGTTATCCATGCCCAGGGCAATAATTTTTGTGGTGGTGGACCCGGAATCCACCCCCAGAAAGCATTGATCGTCTCTGTAATCGGACAAAGACATCCCGGGGATGACCATCTGCCGCCTGTTCTGTTCCCAGTTTTCCCGCTCTTTTTGTGTATGAAACAGCGGTGGCAGGCGGCTGTCATTGTCCCGGGGCAGTTTTTGTTTTCGGGCCATGGTATCCAGCAGATGCTGCACCGAAAACACCGTATCATGGCGCCGGCTGAACATGGCAGCGCCCATTGCCGGCAGCAGGGCCGGCTGCTCCGGAATCACCAGGTCAGATGGGGATAACCCCAGCACCCGCAGAACCGCCTTGACCAGTTCCGGCAGAAAGGCGAACACCCCGCCGCAAAGCAGCAGTCCGGGCCGGATATCACACCCCCTGGACAGGGTATTCAGGCACTGGATGGCCACTGCATGAAACACGGATGCCGCAATATCTGCCACCGGTACATTGCGGCTCAAAAGGTTTTGCACATCGGTTTTGGCAAACACCCCGCACCGGGATGCAATGGGATACAGGTTGGTATGCTGTTGTGCCAGGCGGTCGAGGCCATCAGGGGTCTGGTTCAGCAGGGCGGCCAGCTGGTCGATAAATGCCCCGGTGCCGCCGGCACAGCTTCCGTTCATGCGGATATCCGGGGCCCTGTCCGGAGAA
Source organism: Desulfotignum sp. (assembly GCA_011390695.1). Next base: position 8,915 of record JAABRW010000381.1, on the reverse strand, counting down.
AGAAATATCATTTTAGAATCTTCTCCCCCGATATCAATAACCGTGGCGGTCAACGGATATATCTGCCGTACCACTTCATTTGTGCAGATAACCTCCTGAACAAACGGCAGGGCCATCATGTGTGAAAACCCCATGCCGGCGGAGCCGGTTAAGGACAATTGCAGCCTGCAGTTGCCCAGGCGGGTTTCCATATCTGAAAAAAAAGCAGGCACCGTATCCATTATGCGGGCATAATGCCGCTGATACCGTGAAAAAATCAATTGATCCGTCTCATCCACCAGGACCAGTTTTGCGGTGGTGGAACCAATATCCAGGCCGGCGTGGTATAGTTTGTTCTGCTTCAACTGACAACCTCTCGATATTTTATATGCCGCACGCTGTTTTCAACTTTCCATATCTCATCGAAGCTTGCCAAAGTAACGATACCATAATACACCTGTTAATCCATTTTTTTCAATACTGTATTACATGGTTTTGTTTACCAAAATCAACGAAGCAAAGGAATCGTCACAGAATGATCAAAATATGGATTTACAGCCTGGTTATCACCAGATTGTTATGCAGCATTTTTACGCCTGCCGGGTGAAATGCTGCCTTTGCAGCTGCCTGACGCGCGGCCGCATCCGGAACACTGCCGGTAAGTTCCACCACACCGTCGGAAACAGATACTTCTATATCATCCGCATCTACATTCGCCCTTGCTTCCAGGGATGCTACAATATCTTCCGCAATTACCTTGTCATGCACATCATCAGTGGGGGTAACCGCCACATGATTCTCAATAAAGGTAACACCGGCTTCAGGAGCAACCAGGTCTTCAAGAAAGGCCCTTTTCCAATAAGTGTCAACCGTACCCCGCAGGATTACCACGCCGGCATCCACAGTTACATCCAGATCAAGCACATCGATATCTGGATTGCCCGCCAGTTTCATAAGAACATTTTCCTTAATCTCCGCATCAGTGGGTATGCGAATTGTGGAAGGATATTTGACCACGATAAGATTATCCACGTCAACCACCCCCAGGATCGCCAGGGCATCGTCAGTGGCTGCGGATTTGCCAAGAAGCGTGGGTGCTTCACCGGTTAAGGTTACCCGGCCGTTATCAACCGTGACCTCAATTTTGGATGCATCTACACGCATGTCCCTTCCCAGTTCATATACAACAGATTGTTTGATCAGTTCGTCGGTTTTCATTGCCTTTTCCTCCGTATTATGGGTTACAATGTCTGCTATAAAATCATTTTTCTGACAGTAACCCTAATTATTATCCAATTTCAGAATAATATAGCAGAGACCGACTTATCCATAAGGGAAACAATGTAGATTCAAAAATCCTTCCCTGTAGATGGTTGCAGCCCGGCACCCGGACGGTCAGGGATTGTATTGGTACATTATTGCCCGGATTTTTGAGAAGCTTTAGATTCTTGGTTTTCCTGTTCAGTAAGAACGTGTTGTTGTTCAACAACCGCCTGATGGTGTTCGATATCCCCCTTTAAGCCCTGCTGTCGGCGATCCAGTCATTTTTCCGGATATGCAGTTCAGCCAGGCGGCTGCTTCTATACTTTTTTTGAAAAAAACCGGACACAGCGTTTACAGCTTACCCGGCAGGGCCGAGAATCAGTCTTTGGGGATCGCAGTTTTCCCGCAGGATTTTCAGCTCGGTTTCCGTGGGGGGCAGGGCCTGGACCGCCCGGGCCACATCCATTTTAAACTGGGTGTTTTCAAGGACCATTCCCGGTGTGGTGCCTGGATAGTATTGGTCCAGATACATTTTGCCGGTATCTGTGGCAAACCGCATCACCCCCAGGTTGGTGACCACCACACTGACCCCGCCGGGCCGCAGGCCTGCCGCCTCCCGGGATCCATTGCCGGACAGCTGCCCCGGGCTGGTGAGATAGTCCAGCCGGTTCACAAATTTGCGTTTTTCATGCTGCATGAATGCAATGCACCGGGGCACAAAACTGGCCACATCACACCCCCCGCCGCTGCCGGAAAACCGGATATCCGGGGAAAAATAATCCCCGATGCAGGTGGTGTTCAGATTGCCGTACATATCGATCTGAGCCGCCCCTAAAACGGCAATGACCCGGTCCCCGGTGATGCGGTTCTGCATGGTGGCAAAGGCATCGGTGAGACTGGCATTGGCCGCTGCCCAGTACATGATCCTGGGATCTGCCACTGCAAAGGGAATTTCCTCCAAAAGTGAGTCCATGGCACCGGTTTCAAAAAAAATCACGCTGTCCGGGGCATTGATTTTCTTAGCTGCCATGGCTGCCAGCATGGAAATACCGGTGCCGCTGAAAACAATGTCACCGTTTTTGATTTCCCTGGCTGCCATGATGGTCATGATTTCCTTGGGGGTGTAAGACATATCCATAATAATCAATCTCTTTTCATATTCACGCTGTAACCGGTTTCAGGGTCTGCTGCAATGGCCGCAAGCCGGTCTTTGCCCACCTGCTGTAAAAACTGTTCATGGCTGTTCACCCCGTAAACCCAGGTATCCTGATAGGCTTTAAAGGCATCTTTGTCTTTTGCAGCTGCAGCAAATCTTTTCAGGTACCGGGAATCATAATCATAATGGCCGTATACTGCTGTGGGATAGCCCCCGAAAGGCACATGGCAGACCGCGGTCACATGAATAAAGGGAATCTGGTTCATATCCGGGTTTTTGCGCAGTTCCGCTTTTTCCACCAGGTTTTCACAGGTAACAATGACATGTCTGGATGCCTTGACCTGTTCCACGTCTGCAAAGGCCAGGCCCTTTATGCTGCAGGTTCCCATGGCATCCGCCTTCTGCACATGGATGATGGTGACATCCGGGGTGATGGCCGGCACGGCCACCACTTTTTGGGCTCCGCCCCAGTTCCCGAAGGGGTTGTCCACCACTGCCAGTTTTCTGTCCACAATTTTGGGATCTGACCGGCGCAGGGATTCGGAAAATCCCCATGTTGACACAATATCCGATCCCAGGCCGGAAAGGGTGGGCAAAAACGGCACCCCCATAGCCCCGGCCATGAACCGCAGGCTCATCATATAATTGGAATAATCTTCAAATACAATGTCATTGTCCTGGATGGCTCTGGCAAACCGGATACAGGTGGGGGCGGCTTTTCCGTTTCCCCCATAGGCGATTTCCAGCTTTGAGATGCATCCTGCGCCGATGAGTTCATCCAGGCCGGTGCCGTTGGAGTGGGCATATAAATGCAGATCCGTTATGTTCTGGCGTATGATTTCATACACCGCTGCCATGGGGTTCCGGTTCAAGGTAAACCCGCCGATGGAAATATGGGCCCCCTTTTTCACATAACGGCTGACCGCTTCCCTGAGCGGCATTGTTTTGTCTGTATCATTGTCCATTTTACCTGCCTGATGTCCTTATCTATTTATGCGTTTTATGCGTTGATTTTTGTCATGTCCCCTGAATTTTGCAATTATCTCTATCCAGTATGCCGGGTTTCAGGATAAAACTTTTGAAGGCCCATGGCAGTTATCAGCATTATGAACCCTGCTGCTTCCATCCAGAAAGATGTCCAGAGCAGCCCCAGTGCTGCCAGCCAGAAAAGTATGGTCTCCACAAGGGTTGCCCTTCGTATGAAATAGCGCTCCAGGGCCGAGGCAAAGGCAACCAGGCCGAGGGTGGTGGTTATCATAGTGAGGATCACTTCCCAGTGCAGCAGCTCATAATTTTCTCCCATTCCCAGAAGGGGTCTGTATGCCATAACAAGGGGGATGATGTAAAGCCCTTTTGCCAGTTTCCACGAGGTAAATGCGGTGCGCATGGGGCTGGCCTTTGCAATGGCTGCCCCGGCAAAGCTGGCAAGGCTCACCGGCGGGGTGACATTGGAGTCCTGGGAATACCAGAAAACAATCATATGGGCCACCATGATGGGTACCCCCATATCCATGAGGGCAGGCCCGGCCAGGGTGGCCAGGACAATGTAACTGGCAGTGACAGGCAGCCCCATGCCCAGCACCAGGGATGCGCCGGCAATGAGAAGAATGGCCAGCGCTTTTATCCCGAAACTCAATTCCAGCACCAGGCTGGAAAATTTCAGCCCCATGCCGGTGAGGCTGACAATGCCCACAATGATGCCGGCAGCAGCACAGGCCACTGATACCATGACCGCATTTTTCGCCCCGTTTTCAAGGGCCTTGACCAGCAGTCTCAACTCGCTTGACACAAACCCGAAAATACCGGTTTCTTTGCGGCGATCCAGTATCCAGCGGATAAAATTCACAAGAATACTGATGAAAAGGGTACTGACAACAGCGATGAATCCGGCCATCATGGGAGAGTAGTTGGACACCAGCACATAGATCAGTATCAGCACAGGGATAATAAAGTGCAGACCGTTTTTAATCACTTTGGTGAGTTTTGGCAGGTTTTCTTTTGGCTGGCCTTTCAAACCGAATTTTTTGGCTTCATAGTGCACAAATACCAGCACCGTGATATAGTACATGACAGCAGGCACAAGGGCCACTTTGATAATGGTCAGGTAATTGGTGTTGGTGAATTCCGCCATTAAAAATGCCCCGGCCCCCATGATGGGCGGCATGAGCTGGCCTCCGGTGGACGCGGCAGCCTCGATGGCCCCGGCCATATGGGGGCGGTATCCCACCTTTTTCATCATGGGGATGGTAAAAGATCCGGTGGCTGCCACATTGCCCACCGCAGATCCGGACACCGACCCCATGAATCCGGATGCCACCACAGAGGCTTTTGCAGGCCCCCCTGAAAACCGGCCGGTCAAAGCATAGGCCATGTCAATGAAAAACGCCCCGCCGCCGGTGGTTTCCAGAATGGCGCCGAACAGCACAAAAACAAATACAAACGTGGCAGCCACCCCGATGGGCAGGCCGAAAATGCCTTCCGTGGTGAGCCACAAAGTGGTGACGATCCGTTCAACGCTGTACCCTTTGTGGATGATCAGTTCGGGCATATAGGGTCCGTACAAAGCATAACAGATACTGACGGCACAGATGGCGGTCATGAAAAACCCGATGACCCGGCGGCAGGCTTCCAGCACCAGAAGAACCCCCATGATGCTGACAACCCGGTCCTGGAAGAGCCAGTCCCCCTGGCGGTCAAAAATAGCAGACAGGTTGCTGCAGATATAATAGGTGCAGTATACAGACAGTCCCGCCAGGATCCAGTCCAGAACAACCCAAAAGGTAAGTTTGTTTTTTTTCAGGCCGGGAAATGCGGGTTTGAGCAGAAAAGCCAGGCTCAAAATAGCCCCCAGGTGAATGGACCGCTGGACCAGGGCTGTCAAGGCGATCACCCCGGCGGTATATAACTGGTACAGACTCAGGCTGACCGCAATCACCATGACCACCCAGGCGGTTGTTTTCATCAGGGTATTTGTTTCTGAAGAAACGTTTTTCTCTTTATGAGGCGCCTTTTTTTCCGGCATGCCGGTTTCAGTCATTGTTTTCCCTCTGAGGTTGTGGTTCAGGCCATGGATGGATCTGCCAGAATCCATGAGAACTGCGCATTTTATGGAACACCTTTACAGGCTCTCCGGAAAACCGCACTGATTCATGGGGTATTTTTCCTGAAAGGTTGAACCGCCTGTCCCGCCAGATAATGGTATGGTCCACCCCCGGACTTCCCACCCGCAAAACAAACGCCCCCACCGGCAGGTGCATATCCACAATGGCTTCATATTTCCCCTTTTGCACCATCCGGCCTGTGCCGGGCATTTTCCCCATACCGGCACCAAATTTTTCATACCGTTCTTCTTCAATAAAAATGGCACCGGTTTTATCCATACTGTGGGTTTCCCATATGGGGGCATGTTCCACTGAATGGTAATAATGCAGGGTGAACTGTTCTCCCGGTTCCATGGGCAATACCAGAACAGGGGTATTGTCCGCCACCAACGTGACATGCAGGGCCAGTCCCACCGGAAACAGCCACACCGCCGGAACAAGCAGCAGGACCAGGCCAAGCAGCCCCATAGTAAGAATGAAACCCGGCCTGGTCATTTTATCAGTCTTTCTTTTGCATACTTTTTCAGGGTATCATCTTTTCAGGTACACTGAACCCTTTTTCTTCCAGATATTTAATGGTACCCGGATGCAGTGGAATAGGCGAATATTTTACCGAGTTTTCAGGAATGGTGTATGCTGCAGTCGGGTGAATTTTCTTCATATAATCATTATTTTCAAACAAGGCTTTTGCCAGTTTATACACCAGGTCCGTTTCAAGGGATGTCTGGCAGATTATCACATTCCACACGCCAATGGTGGGGACATCTTCATCAACCCCGCGGTATACCCCGCCGGAAAGATCCACAGCAGCATAGGTCTCTTCAGCCGCCAGAATTTTTTGTGTCTGTTCCGGTGTAAAGGACAGTATCCTGATATCATGGGTGGTGGCCAGATCCAGAATGGAACTGGTACCCGGTCCCACACACCAGATCCCCACGTCAATGGTGCCGTCCCGCAGTGCATTGGCACTCTCAGTAAAGGACAGACGGCTGTCTTTGTATGAATCCAAAGGAATGTCCAACGCTTTTAACACAGCTTCCGCCATGAAATTGGTGCCGCTGCCCGGACTGCCGGTGCTGATGTTTCTGCCCTTGACCTGTTCGATATTGGTAATGCCGCTTTTTTTCAGGGTAACCACCTGGAGCAGGTTGGGATACATGGTGGCCATGGAGAGCACATTCTGTTTTTTGTCCTTGAATGCATCAGTACCGTTGTAGGCGGCCATGGCAACATCACCCATGACAAGTCCGATGACGGTTTCTCCCTTATTGGCCAGTTTGATGTTTTCAACACTGGCCCCGGTGACTTCCGCCACCGCTTTTACGCCGTCCACATGTTTGGACCAGATTTCAGCCACACCGCCGCCATAGGGATAATAAATCCCGCCGGTGCCCCCTGTGCCGATGCCGATGAAGGTTGTTTTGGCAACCGCAGTCCCTGCGAAAACCAGGGCGGTACATACAACAAAAACCATGATCTGTATTTTCTTCATTGGACCCATCTCCTTTTATGAATTAGGCAAACCTGTTTGATGAAAAAACGTGCATCTTTTGCGAAAATGCGATATCCGGCTGTTCTATACCATCACCTCCTTTTTTTGTTGACAAATTGTATTGATATCGGTTTTGCTGGTTGTTCTAGATAGGCTATAGCACAATACCAATCCTGAAGCCAAGGGGGAATTTTGTAATCTGAAAAATCTTCGGCCAGGCCTATAAAGCCCTGGCTGCATCCACTGTTTCCAGCTGGATCTATAGTTTTTAGATGCTTTTTCCGGTATTGCCGGATCAGTTCGGGCAAAGTGCAGGATCTGTTGTCGAATAAAAATGGCTGTTTGCCTGCCATGGCCCGAAACCGGAGATGATCAGCCATATTTTTGTGGTATTTTCCCATGGGGTTTGGTAATTTACGGGAAAATATATAGCCAGGGGATTACCCATGCAAAAAAAAACAGACAAACCCGTTCTGGTGACCGGGGCCACTGGATATGTGGCCGGCCGGCTGATTCCCCTGCTGCTGGATGCCGGTTACAGGGTCCGGGCCATGGGGAGAACGATTGCAAAAATGGCCGGCCGGCCCTGGGGCAAAAATACCAATGTGGAACTGGTCACAGGGGATATCATGGACACAGGTTCCCTGCAAAAGGCCGTGGCCGGATGCGGCACCATCTATTACCTGGTGCACTCCATGATCTCACAGAAAGGCGGATACCGGGATGCGGACAAAACCGGGGCCGCCAACATGGTGCGGGCCGCCGCAGACCAGGATGCGGATCATATCATCTATCTGGGGGGCCTGGGGGATATCCACCACAAAAATATCAGTAAACACCTGGTGTCCAGAAACGAGGTGGGGCAGATCCTGCAGAGCGGGCCGGTGCCTGCCACCATACTCCGGGCCGCCATGATCCTGGGGTCAGGCAGCGCCAGCTTTGAAATCCTGCGGTATCTGGCGGAAAGGCTGCCAATCATGATCACCCCGAAATGGGTGCGCATGCCCACCCAGCCCATTGCCATCACCAATGTGCTGGGGTACCTGAAAGGCTGTCTGGAACATCCGGAAACCCGGGGGCAGACCTTTGACATCGGGGGACCGGATATCGTGTCCTATACAGATCTGTTCGCCATCTTCGCCAGACAGGCAGGCCTGCCGGCGCCGGTGATGATACCGGTGCCTGTGCTGACCCCCAGACTGTCCTCTTTGTGGATTCACCTGGTAACCCCGGTGCCGGCAGCCATTGCACAACCTTTGGCTGAAGGACTAAGCCTGCCCACGGTGTGCACGGAAAACCGCATCACAAACATCATCCCCCAGGACCTGCTCACCTGTGACCAGGCCATTGCCCGGGCCCTGGACCGGATCCGGCAGGAGCAGGTGGACACTTGCTGGACCGATGCCGGCGCACTTCTGTATCCGGAGTGGGCCCATTGCGGGGATTCCGATTATTCCGGCGGGACCATACTCAAGTGCGGGTACAAAGCAGATGTCCGGGCAAGCGCCAGAGAATTGTGGCCGGCAGTAGAACAGATAGGCGGGATTACCGGCTATTACAGTGCCGACCTGTTGTGGAAAATCCGGGGTATTCTGGATGTTTTCTCCGGCGGGGTGGGACTTCAGCGGGGCAGGCGGTCAAAACACCATCTCCAGGTGGGGGATGCCCTTGACTTCTGGCGGGTGCTGGAAGTGGAAAAACCGCACCGCCTCCTGCTGGTGGCGGAAATGAAAATGCCGGGCCAGGCCCTTCTGGAAATCCTCATCACCCAAAAGGACCAGGACCGCTGTGAACTCACACTTTTGTCCCGGTTCCTGCCCAGAGGAATTTTGGGCATTGCTTATTGGTATGCGCTGTATCCGTCTCACCAGTTTGTCTTTTCCCGGATGCTGGCGGGCATGGCAAAGGCAGCCGGAAAAACCCT
>JAABRW010000369.1 GCA_011390695.1 Desulfotignum sp. | reverse complement strand
CATCATAGTCCACCCCTTTATAGGTATTGGCAGGAATGGTGACCTTGGCAAAATACGGATATTCCTTGTAAAATCCAGAAGATACTGCATCCTTGTCCAGATCGACCATGTCAATGTCATTGGTCTGGGCCGCCATCATGACCGCGCCGGTGGGATATCCCACAAACAGCCAGAATGCATCCAGCTGGTTGTTGCCGAATGCCTGGGCCGCATCGTTATACCCCATGGCATTTCTTTCAATTTTATCCCAGATCCCCATGTGGGTGAAAAACAGTTCGCAGTTGGCAAATGCACCGGAACCGGCATTGCCCACGCCTACTTTTTTGCCTTCCAGATCTTTGACGCTCTTGATGCCTGAGCCGGCTTTGACCACCAGCTGGGCCGGAGCGCCATACAGGAATGCCACAGCCATGACGTTTTCATATTTTTTGGGGTCATTTTTCATCTTGCCGTTCCGGCCCTGATACACATGGCCGGAATAGACCACGCTCATCTGCTGACGGCCGGCATCGGTTTTTCTCAAATTTTCCACAGAACCGGCGGAAGACTGGGCCTGAACCCGGATATCAGACAGTTCTTTGATGGGGTCATACACCTGGATGGCATTGGCCACCACCTGAAAGGTTCCGCCGGCAGGACCGCCGCCGAACACGATTCTTTCCTTGGCCAGCGCAGTCTGGGAACATACCATGGAAACGACTGCAATCATTCCAATGAATAAAAGATGTCTTGCTTTCATACAATCCTCCTTGAATAATACGTGGTTAAAAAAACGATCAAATATTTTTTTATTCATACGACTCTATCAAGGGAAAAGTAAAGGATCAATTGGAAGATTTCTGATTATGCTGTAGTAATTTTTCTTACAATCTCAGGATATCAGACAGATCAAGCATGAACAGGGTAAGCCTCAGATTCCTGGAATGGCTTTTTTCGGCCGGTCTTTGTCATGAAAGGATCTCGCCCCGGGCGCTGATCGTCACCTGTGAAAAAGGAATATCCATGCCGCTGTTTTCCAGTGCTTTCTGAATAATATGAGGCAGTCCGGAACAACAGGGGACTTCCATGATCACGGCGGTAATGCTTTTAATGCCGGATTTTTTAAACACATCCGTCAATTTATCCACATATCCCTGAATATCGTCAAATTTGGGACACCCGATCATCACTGCTTTGCCTGCCAGAAAATCCCTGTGAAACGACGGATAAGCCACGGGCACACAATCGGCGGCAATCATCAGGTCCGCCTCTTTCAAAAACGGCGCGCCGGCCGGTACCAGGCGAATCTGAACCGGCCAGTGTCCCAGAGCGGAAGGACCGCCGGAACCGGTCACCCGGGGCGGATTGGCACAGTCGCATGACGTGTCGGAAAAAATTTTCAAGGCCGCAGACGGACAGCCGCCGGTAATGACCGGTTTTTCTTGTCCTGCCGATTTTCCGGTTTGGGCCTGTTGTTTGAGCAGTTCATGAACCGCTGCCTCATCAAATTCTTCGGCTTCTCTTTCCACAATATGCAACGCATCCTGAGGACATTCACCCAGACAGGCACCCAATCCGTCACAATATTTGTCTGAAATGACACGTGCTTTGCCGTTTACAATCTGAATGGCGCCTTCTGCACAAGACGGTACACAATTACCGCACCCATCACATTTTTCATCATCGATTTCAATTATTTTTCTAAGTACTTTCATGATTCTGTTCCCTTATAATTATGTATCGTTTATACGCTGTGGATTATCATCCTTTTTGGATCAAAATCTGACGGGCCAGGTTTTTTCCCGCATCCGTCAGATAAATGCCATCGATTTTCCGGGCCAGGGTGTCTGCATCGATCTGCTCTTTTCCCCGGCAGTCTTCCATATTGGCCAGCATATCTGCATCATAGACCGCTTTAAAATTAATGGTTTCCGCATTTTTTGGGTGATGGTGGTGTGAAATGATGTCGCACACCTCGGTGATCAGCTTTTCCTTGGCCCCCAGATCTTCCAGAATTTTTCCGGCCACGGGCGGACCTTCGATGTGCTGATATTTTGCTTCGGCGGACCCATATTTTTCTTCCGCATTTTTGATGCCGATATCATGGAGATATGCGGCACAAAGCACCACCGCCAAATTGGCTTTTTCTTTTTTACCAATTTTCTCCGCATACCGGGCCACCCGCCCGGCATGGCCGATCCGTTTGAAATCCGTACCAAAATACTGTTTCATCTTCACCGCCACCCGATCTTTCAACAGATCTTCCTGCTGGGCCACAAACTCTTCCGGTAATGTACCCAGGCATTGTTCAGCATACCTGCAATATGCCGCACACCCGAAATCCATTTTCGGATTCACAATTTTCTTGTGGCAATGACCGCATCGCCGGGTGGCATCATCCTTGAAAAATTCCATGGCATGTCCGCATTCCGGACATTGGGTTTCAAAAATCGCATTCTGGTCCCAGTACTGGGTATCTTGTCCCGGACATTTCATACGCCACCTTCCTTTGTATCGTTGATTTGTTTACCGGTTCATTCATCCGGCAATCTGCTTTACAATCTGATGCAAACCTACTATAAAACGAAATGAAATACCTTGATCTGAATCAAGAAGATCGTTTATTTTTGGCAATTTTTTAAAAAGTGTCAATGGCTGCGGATCGTTAATGAAAAACACAGGAGATGCAACCGGTATCGATATTTTAAAGACC
>JAABRW010000368.1 GCA_011390695.1 Desulfotignum sp. | reverse complement strand
CATATCCGGGGTCTGCGCCAATCCGGTGGTGACAAGGTCCACTGCCAACCGGATCTATCTGTTTGTGAACAACCGCCTGGTGTATGACAAAGGCGTCGTGGCAGCGGTGTTCCGGGGATTTGCAGGCCGGATCATGAAAGGCCGGTTTCCTGTGGCAGTGATCTGTTGCGATCTGCCCTTTGACCAGGTGGATGTGAATGTCCATCCATCCAAACGGGAGATCAAATTTTTGTCTCCCCAGCCGGTGTACCAGGCGGTGGCACAAGCCGTGGCCGCCGCCCTGAAAACGGCCCAGCAGAATGTCGCCGCCTATGCCGGGTCACGCCCTGTGCCCGGATCAGGTGTGTCGGATGTCCGGGAAAAAACAGAATTTGCACAGCCGTCCGACTTTCAGGCCGTTCAGTCTGCTATCCCCTGGGGCCCTGGCCGAAGATCTGAACCTGCTCCTGGATTTGCACCGGTTCCACCACCGGCACCCCGGGGCAGACCCCCTGAAACCGACACCGACATTCCGGAACAACATCTGCCCGCCATCTTTGGCCAGGTCATGGGCACCTACATCATAGCCGAGCAGGACGGACGTCTGGTGCTGGTAGACCAGCATGCAGCCCATGAACGGGTGGTGTATGAGAAACTCAAACACCGGCACACCCATCTGCCCAGAGACAGCCAGTTTCTGCTGGTGCCGGAAACCCTGGAACTTGGTGCAGGGGAGGCGGATCTGCTGACCGGCATCCTTCCGGACCTGGAAGCCCTGGGCCTGGTCATCGAACCCTTCGGGGGCACCACCTTTGTGGTCAAGGCAGTGCCAGGCCTTCTGGCACAAAAACCGGTGGCATCTCTGGTGCATGGTATTGTGGAAACCCTTATGGAAACCGGTGACACCGGCATCAAAGAACAATGGCTGGAAAACTGTCTTATCACCATGGCCTGCCACCATGCTGTTCAGGCCAATAAATCCCTGTCCCTGCAAGAGATGGCATCCCTTGTAAAAGACCTTTTTGCCTGTGACAATCCCTTTCACTGCCCCCATGGCAGACCCACCATGGTGAGCTTTGATAAAACCCGGATGGAAAAGCTGTTCAAAAGGGTTGTCTGATGTGTAAGGTTGATATATAGTGCCGGATACAATATTACACAGGGCATCGACCCCATACCATTATTTAGGAGTATTGTTTTGAAATCCAGACTATTTGCAGTATTATCCGGGTGCATAGTATCCATAATCATACTGGCCGGCATCACCCCGGCAGCAGGTGCTGCACCCAAAACCGTTGCCATTCTTCCCTTTGCCATGAATTCCCCCCAGGATCTGACCTTTCTGCAGAACGGGCTGTTTTCCATGCTGTCATCCCGGCTGTCCGATCCGGGCAAAGTGGATGTGCTGGACCGGGCCACTGTTGACGCGGCCATGGCACAGGCATCCGCAGATACCGCATTGGCCCTGACCCAGGACCGGGCCCGGGCCATAGGCGCACAGCTGGAAGCGGATTATGTGCTGTTCGGCAGCCTGACCCATTTCGGGGAAAGCGTCAGCCTGGATGCCGCCATGGTGGATATCACCGGCGATGCGCCGGCCCTGACCTTTTTTGAACAAAGCAACAACATGGGGGATGTGATTCCTTTGGTGAACACCTTTGCCGGGGATATCAACCAGAAGGTGTTCAACCGGTCCATTGCCAATGAATTATATGCCCAGCCCGCCCCGGAAGGGCCGCAGGCTCCGGGGGGATTTCAGACCTCTGGGCAGGGCACCGCTTACCAGGGCGGATTCGTCAATATGCAGCAGCCCGGCGCCAGGGGATTTGCCACCCACCTCAAGTTTGAAGGGGTCATCACTGCCATGGCAGCAGGAGATCTGAACAAGGACGGCACCATTCAGGTGGTGGCGGCCACGGACGACACCCTCATGATCCACCAGCTGTCCGGAAACCAGCTGGTGCTGGAAAAGCAGCTGGAATATTCCTCCACCAACCGCATCGTGTCCCTGGACATAGCAGATATCAATGGAAACGGTTTTCCGGAAATTTTTGTCACCAGCCTGAGTATTCACAGAGACAGTCTCCAGTCCTTTGTGGTGGAATACAATGGATCCGATTATGTGACCCTGGTGGACAACCAGTCCTATTATTACCGGGTCATACAGACACCGGACACCCCCCCCGCCCTCCTGGGCCAGTATACCGGCAACAGCCCCTTTGACGGGCGTATTTCCATTATGCAGGCCGAAGGATCCGCCTATACCAGGCAAAAGCAGATGCGGTTTCCCAGAAACACCTCTGTACTGTCGCTGGCCAAAGGTCCTGTCACAAGTGATGCTGCTGATGAATACGTGATGACCAACCGGTTCGGCCGCCTGGTGGTGACCAGTGACACCGGCACCATTGAATGGGAAAGCTCGCAGAAATACGGGGGTACATCCCATGTATGGCTTATGCCCAAAAATGACCCGGATGCCTCTTACCGGGAACGGATCTATATCCATCCCAGAATACGGTTTTATGATATGGATGAAGATGACAAGCCAGAGGTTTTGGCTGTGCAGAACAATGAATTCGGCGGCGGGGCAATGGGCCGGTACAAACGTTTCAAAAGCGGCTCTATCCAGGTGCTTTCCTGGAACGGCATCGCCCTGGCACCGATTTTTGCCACCAGTGATCTCCAGGGATGGATCAGTGATTTTGCCATTGCCGATATAAC
>JAABRW010000367.1 GCA_011390695.1 Desulfotignum sp. | reverse complement strand
TGAACGCGCCTGTTCCAGTGTGTGGGCTTTCTGACACTGGTATCCCATACGGGCCAGCAGTTTGCTAAAAAACAGACAGATTTTCTCATCGTCATCAATGACCAGCACTTCAATCATTGGGTTTGCTCCTTTTGTCTGCTTTTTTTCAAGGCCTCATTTACAATGGCTGACAGCTCACTTGCGATCATGGGCTTCATGATCATGGCGGTGATATTATAGTTTTCAAACAGGTCTGTCTTTAGCCCTTCACTGAATCCTGTACATAAAAGTATGGGGATATCCGGACATATGCGGTTAATCTGGTGTGCTAACGCAAGGCCGTCCATTTTCGGCATAGCCAAGTCAGTGATGACCAAATCAAACCCATCAGGCTTTTGTGCAAGCATGTCAAGGGCTTCCTGTCCCCCTGAAACACCGGCTACCGCATACCCGAGTTTTGCCAGCACCTTTGATGTCCAGGCCACTATAGATGGCTCATCATCAACGACCAAAATGCTGCCTTTGCCTGTTATCAGGGCTGCCCGGGTCAGGGTTGTTTCCTGATCTGCACCAGCCTTTTTTTCCGGGACCAGGACCTGGAATGTTGTTCCTGTTCCCGGTTCACTGTAAACCGAGATATCACCTTTCAGGTCCTTGACGATACCATAAACGGTGGACAAACCCATTCCCGTCCCTTCACCCCTGCGCTTTGTGGTGAAAAAAGGTTCAAAAATCTTTTCCTTCAATGCCCCGGGAATACCGCATCCTGTATCGGAAATCAGGATCTGTACGTATCGTCCGGGACTGATATTTTGGTTCTGCATGATTTCATCCGTATGAATGACCACGGATTTGATTGTTACATCCAGGGTCCCGCCGGTTTCTTTCATGGCATGGACAGCATTGGTCAGAAGATTCATGATCATCTGGTGAATCTGGGTTGGGTCTGCCAGAACCATCACCTCTTTTTCCATGATTTTTTTACTGATATCGATATCCGGGGGAGCAGACGCCTTTATGAATTTCAGACATTCCTTGACCAGGGGCACAATTTTGATGACCTGGTGATGGACGTCGGCTTTTCGGCTGAAAGTCAGGATATGCTGGACAAGATCCCTGGCCCTGAGGCCGGCTGTCATCACCTGCTCTAAGCTGCCAAGTGCCTCGGAGTTATCAGATAAATCCAGTTTGGCAAGTTCTGTAAACCCGATGATGGAAGAAAGGATATTGTTGAAATCATGGGCAATCCCTCCGGCCAGTGTGCCTAAGGCTTCCATCTTCTGGGCTTGCTTGATGCGGTGTTCCAGATGTATGCGGTGGGTGATGTCCCTGGAGGTTCCCAGTATCCGGTCTGGGCTGCTGTTTTCATTTCTCAAAAACCGAGCGACGATTTCCACCCAGACCGCTGTTCCGTCTTTTTTGAACATCTCCAATTCAAGGGACCGCATGCGGTCCGGGGCTGCATCCGGGTCACCTTCCTGTCCAAGCTCTGCTGCAATGACCTCTTTAATTTTTTTTAAGGATACCTCACTCAGGTAGGTGGTGATGTTCAGCTGCATGAATTCTTCAAGGCCATACCCCAGCAGGTTTTCTATTGCCGGACTTGCATAGGAAAGTTCCAGATTGTCCGTCTGCAGAATCCAGATGACATCAGTAGAGTTTTCAGCTAGAAGCCGGTATCTTTCTTCGCTCCGGCGTAAACCATCTTCATTCAGCTGTCTGGCTTTTTCGGCCAAATTTTTCTTCTGATCGATCCTGACCACCTGACGGGAAATGTAAAATGACATGAGGATGACCAGAAACAGCATACCGGCAAATATCAGTATCAGCTGCCGGGTGATGGCAGTGATCTCTTTTGTGATATCATCCATATAGATACCGGTACCGAGGATCCAGTCCCATGGCGCAAACCCTTTGACATAGGACATTTTCGGAACGATTTTTTCAGGCATATCTTTCCACTGCCAATGATAATTGACATATCCTTCCCCGCTCTCCTTGACGGTGTGCACCATTTCCACAAATGGATAATTTCCCGCAGAATCCCTTAACCGGGACAGGTCCTCCCCTTCCAGATCTGGTTTGAAAGGATGCATGATCATGAAGGGATGCATATCATTGATCCAGAAATAGTCCTTTCCCTGAAGACCGTACCGCAGGTTGCGTATGCGGTCGACCGCTTTCTGCCTGGCGCCTTCCCGGGTCATTTCCCCCTGACTGATCCTGGATTCATAATCAGCCAGCAGGCTGACGGCGCTGTTGGTCAACTGGCGGATAGTCTCTTTTTTCTGGTCCAGCAAATGGCTTTCATGCCGGGGAATAAACACCAGAAACATACCCAATACAAAAATAATATAGGTGACATACAGGGGGATCAGGATGCGGAGGACGTCGGATAATGGTTTCTGGTAAAACAGTGTATCAATCACACCATTTTCTTTATTGACAATTCCTTCCATGCGCCTCCAGACCATTCAATTTACGCACAATTTATCCAGTCAATGAAAATCATGCAGTGGATATTGCCTGATTTTTATCTGAGGCTGTATCTAAAACTTCCCGCACCTTTTCAGCTATATCTTTGATTGAAAACGGTTTCTGAAGAAAAGCAACCCCATCATTGAGCATTCCTTGATGGACAATGACATTGGCTGTGTATCCGGACATGAACAACAGTTCGATTTCCGGATACAGATTTCTCACCTTTTCAGCCAGGTCCCG
>JAABRW010000366.1 GCA_011390695.1 Desulfotignum sp. | reverse complement strand
TGACACGGGCCATCATGGCCTGGGAGATGATAGAACCCAATGAACTGACCGAAGAACTGGAACGGGTCAGAGAAGAAAGCATCATGACTTTTTTTCAGATGTTTTTTGCAAAAGACCAAACCGCCATTGACCTGCAGGCCCTGGTTATGCTGGTGGGCGCTGCCTTGAGTTATCTTATCATCCGCGCAGACAACATCGATGTTTACGGCGGCCTTGACCTTGCCACAGATCAGGGATGGAACAGAATTGCATCCGCAGTGAACATGGTTATCCACAGGGTCATACCCCCTGGTTAATATTTTTTTACCCCAAAAAGTCACCAATCAGTGACATAGTATCAAGGAGAACACAATGAACCGCAGACATTTTTTACAAACAGGTATAGCTGCAGCTGCTGTTTTAACGGGCATTCCTATGCTGACCACAGGATGCCGTACCACCTTACGATCCCGGTTGATGGAAAAACATCCATCCCCGGAGATCCCTGGATTGTCCGCAGATGGATACCACATCCTGCATTACGCATCCCTGGCCCCCAGCGGCCATAACTCCCAGCCCTGGTTTGTGAGGATCAATACACCGGACCACTGGACCATCGGCCTGGACCCTGACCGCCGCCTGCCGGTGGTGGACGGCAACAATACAGAAGCGTTTTTGTCCATTGGCACATTTCTGGAAAACCTGGTGCAGGCTGCGGCTGCCCATGGATATCATGTGCAGCCCTCAATAATTGCACAAGACCGGTTTGATCCGGATTTTAATCCGGATCTTGTGTCCATCATACTTGAGAAAACCCAGCCAAAAAATATGGACCTGCACCGCCTGACTTCCCGCAGAACAGTAAAAAGCCATCTGGCGGACAGGCAACTGACAACCGGGGATGTGAATGAGTTTTCCCGGCTTACAGACGGACACCTGTCTTATTTTGCAAAAGGCACCACCCATGCCGACCACATGGCAGAACAGGCAGTGGCCAACTATATCATTCAGATGAAAAACACGGCAGCTGTAAAGGAAATGGCAGAGTGGACGCGGCTCAAAGACAGCAGCATCAAAGAACACCGAGACGGCCTGACCCCTGCCGGCATGGAGATCCAGGGATTTGCCGGCTGGTATGTCCGGCACGTGATGAACCCGGCGGATGTGACCGGAAAAACCTTTATTGACAAAGGCATTGAAAAAATACAGCAGCAGGTAAAAGAAGGGGCCGGATGGCTGGTGATCACCGGGGATGGCAACACGGTTGCAGATCTGATTGCCAGCGGCCGCAGGTTTCAGCGCATGGCCTTAGAGGCAAGAGACCGGATGATCGCCATTCACCCCATGTCCCAGACCCTGGAAGAAACCAGCGGCCGGAAAAGCATTACAGAAAACCACTCCCCCGGCACCATCCCCCACTTCATGCTCCGGGTGGGATATCTTGACAAATACCCGGAACCGGTATCTGTCAGAAGACCGGTGCCATGGTTTGTAAGGACATAGCTGTATGCCGGAGCTGAACCTGTATCCATGCCGCAAAGCCGGTACCCGACAAAACTTGTACTGTGCCCAGCCCCGGCTACCCGGATATGTGCCAGTTTTCCCGACAGGTTTTTTTTATGAAAGTGTTAAGTTTTAAAAGCCAATACCTGACGGCTGACAGCTAATGACTAAAAGCTAAAGGCTAACAGCTTTCAGGTGCGGGCATACCCGGGTTTAAAAACGGTTTTCTGCCGGCAAGGCCTGGAAAGGTTTTTCTGGCAGCATCTGTTTTGCCAGGGTCGATAGCCGTTTGAACAATAGCTTCTTCATCTCCGGCCCCGGCCACAATCGTGCCCCAGGGATCCACCACCATGCTGTGTCCCGCAAACTGAACACCGTTGTTCATACCGCAGCTGTTGGCACAGACCAGGTAACACTGGTTCTCCAGGGCCCGGACCCGGTTGAGCATGATCCAGGCCGGCAGCCGGGGATAGGGCCAGGCAGAACATACCAGAAAAATGGTTGCCCCCTGGTCCACCATGAACCGGAACAGCTCTGGAAACCGCAGGTCAAAACAGGTGGCCATCCCCATATTGCCGAACGGGGTCTCCACGACAACCGGGGTGTCCCTGGGGGTCAGAATCTGTGTTTCCTGTGAATTGTAACCGAACAGATGGATTTTCCTGTAGGTGCCCAGAACAGCCCCGTCCGGAGAAAACAGCACACTGGTGTTGAAGTAATTGTCCCCGTCTTTTTCCACAAAACTGCCGGTATGCAGATAGATCTGATATTTTCCAGCCAGTTTGCCCATATTCTGCAGAAACGGGCCGTCCATGGTCTGGGCATCAGGCACATACCGGTCAAACCGCATGAAACCGGTCTGCCAGATTTCCGGCAGGATCACAAGGTCTGCCTCCCGGCACTTATCAATGGCATGTTGCGCCTTGTCAAAAGTTGCTGCAGGATCGTTTTCAATCACACCAAGCTGGATCGCGGCAATCTTCATGAAAAATTTCTCCTTGATGCCCAGGGTATCGCCTTCCACATATCTTTCCATTCATCAATTCTTCCAAGTGGAAGCCCCGTCATTCATGTCGGGGAGGAAACTTGGCTCGCAAAAATTATGCCCGTTCTGACGGGATATGATTTTGCAATGTTTCCAGAAAATCCCCTGGACGGTTTCCGTATTAGTTTGAATATTAAAACTGCCGGACTTCCGGACAGCCACTCTACCAAAATATGTACC
>JAABRW010000365.1 GCA_011390695.1 Desulfotignum sp. | reverse complement strand
TGGACAATGATGAAGGCCCCAACACCGGGGGCATGGGGGCCTATTCCCCGGCCCCGGTCCTGGACCATATGCTGCGCACCAGAGCCATGAAAGAGGTGATGCTCCCGGCGGTCCAGGGCATGGCCAAAGAGGGCACCCCGTTCAAGGGGGTGCTGTATGCCGGACTCATGGTGGACAAGGATAAAATCAAGGTCCTGGAATTCAACACCCGTTTAGGGGACCCGGAAACCCAGCCCATTCTCATGCGGGTAAAAAATGACCTGGTACCTTTGATGGAAGCCTGCTGCAACGGGACCCTGCACCAGCACTCGGTGCAAATCGATCCCAGGGCGGCCGTATGCGTGGTTGTGTCTGCCGGCGGATACCCTGGTGCTTACGAAAAAGGCCATGCCATATCCGGCCTGGATGCAGCCAATGGGGTCCAGGACACCGTGGTGTTCCATGCCGGCACTGCCATGGACAAAGACCAGGTGGTCACATCAGGGGGAAGGGTTCTGGGGGTCACCAGCCTGGGAGACACGGTGCAGCAGGCCATTGACACGGCCTATGAGGCGTGTGACAAAATCTCGTTTACCGGTCATTTTTATCGCAAAGACATCGGCGCCAAAGCAGTCAGGCGCCTGTCCGTCCCGCCAAAAGTCGGGGTGATCATGGGATCGGATTCAGACTTTCCTGTCATGGAAAAAGCCCTGGTCATTTTAAAACAGTTTGATATTCCCTATTACGTCACTGTGGCATCAGCCCACCGGACGCCGGACCAGGCAGCCAGGCTGGCATCACAGGCAAAACAAACCGGCATCCAGGTGCTGATCTGCGGGGCCGGTCATGCAGCCCACCTGGCCGGGGTGATCGCTGCCCACACCACCCTGCCGGTGCTGGGAGTTCCCATAGATTCATCTGCACTCCAGGGGCTGGACGCGCTGCTGGCCACCGTGCAGATGCCCCCGGGCATCCCGGTGTCCACCATGGCCATCGGCAAATCCGGGGCCCACAATGCCGGTATCTTCGCAGCCCAGATCATCGGGCTGTCAGATCCGGAGGTGGCGGAAAAACTGCTGGCATTCAAGCAGAACATGGCTGCCAAAGTAGCAAAAAAGGCCGCATCTTTTGCCTGATATCCGGTTTAAAAAAACACAGCAGGTGATCCGGGTACATCCGGATCACCCTGACCAGGATGCTGTTAACCAGGCTGCGGGATGCATAAAAACCGGGGGTGCGGTGATCTTTCCCACCCGGTGTCTGTATGGCCTGGCAGCAGATGCCTTAAACCCGGCAGCGGTAGACAATGTTTTTTCAATCAAACTTCGGCCGAAACACAATCCCCTCCTGGTCCTTGTTCACAGCCACACCGACCTGGAGGGAATTGTGGCCGGGATCCCGGACCAGGCAAAGGTGCTCATGCACACCTTCTGGCCCGGCAGCCTGACCCTGGTGTTTGATGCAAAGCCCGGTATATGTGATCTTCTCACCGCCGGCACCGGCAAAATCGGTGTCCGGATACCGTCTCATCCCGTGGCCCGGGCACTGGTGAAGGCAGCCGGCCGCCCCATCACCGGCACCAGTGCCAACCTGTCCGGATCACCCGGCTGCAGCTGTATCAGGGCCATGCCCCTGAAATTGATACAGGCAGCGGATATGGTCCTGGATGCCGGCACCTTAAAAGGCGGCACCGGCTCCACCATCCTGGACATTACCTGTTCTCCGCCCTGCCTGCTGCGGCAGGGTACCCTGCGAGCTGATGCCATCCAGGGAGCACTGGCATCCGGATCATGACCATTACAGCCAAATTAACAATTTGCAGTCCAGGTGCAATATCGATATTCCCTGGCCATACAACGGTTCCATACTCAAATTGTATTTATCTTAATGGTTCTATACGGAAAGGTTTCTCACCAGAAACTGCAAGCTCCCAATTAGCAAGTAGTTCATCTTTTGGGATATATTATTATCAATATCAGTTTAGTCAATTGGCTTACAGGAGGTAAATCCATGAAAACCCAAACAACCATAAGAATTGACCGTGATAATTATGCTCAGGCTAAGGAAATATTAAAATACCTGGGGTTGTCATACTCACAAGCAATCAATATTTTTAACAGCATGGTCGTTTCAAAAAAAGGGATTCCTTTCGAAATAAAAATCCCTAATGAGGTAACACTTCAGGCAATGAAAGAGGCAGATAAGTTGCATGGCGAATTTGTCACCCGGGATGACTTCAAAAAACAGCCTGTGTCATGAAATTGTTCAGAACCAAAACATTCAAAAAAGACTATCAGAAACTCAAAATCACCGACCAGCAATATGAAAAATATATCAAATACGTATTCTTCTTGCTAGATGATGAGCCACTCCCTCCAGAGGCAAGGGATCATAGCCTGATAGGCAATTATTCAGGTTTCAGAGAATTCCATGTTGGTGGTGACACCCTGGTCATATATTGTGTAAAAGACAATATTTTAAGGCTAACAAGAATCGGTACGCATGCGCAGCTATACAAGTGAAATATTTCCTCTCCCTTACCGCATGGGGTTGCAATCAGGGAACGACGGTGCAAAAGAGCAATAAGGTTTTCCATCCTCTGAACTGATACCCACGATGGACACATCATACAGTCCGCCGGATGAATTCTGGAATCCCCCTTGGATATAGGCTTGTGTGCCTTCCAGATGCCACAGGAAATCGCCATTTTGTTCACCTACAAATTGAA
>JAABRW010000364.1 GCA_011390695.1 Desulfotignum sp. | reverse complement strand
ATGGTTAAAGCCGTGGTCCCTTCCGGCAAAAAGCAAGGTACATATTTTGGTAGAGTGGCTGTCCGGAAGTCCGGCAGCTTTAATATTCAAACTAATACGGAAACCGTCCAGGGAATATCCTGGAAGTATTGCAAAATCATATCCCGTCAGAACGGGTATAATTTTGCAAGCCAAGTTTCCTCCCCGACATGAATGACGGGGTTTCCACTTGGAGAACTGGATGATTCATGACAGTGTAGACAAGGCCAAAAAACCCCAGGGATGTCCGTCATCCCAGGGAAATGATATGGCCGCAAAACAACAGGAACAGCAGGCCATGATCAAGGCATCTCTGGCCAGAATCAAACATAAGATTTTCGTGCTCTCAGGAAAGGGCGGCGTAGGCAAAAGCAGTGTATCCGCCAACCTGGCAGCGGTGCTGTCCAAAAAAGGATACAAGACCGGGCTCATGGATGTGGATGTTCACGGACCCTCCATTGCCCAGATGCTGGGACTCACCGAGCTGCTGGATATCACCCCTGACCAGCAGCGACTTCTTCCCAAACAGGTCAATGACAACCTCAAGGTGGTGTCTGTCCAGGCCCTGATGCAGGACAAGGACCAGGCTATCATCTGGCGGGGACCTGCCAAGGCCGGCATGATCCAGCAATTTGTGGGCATGGTGGACTGGGGCGATCTGGATTTTCTGATCATCGATGCCCCGCCCGGCACCGGTGACGAACCCCTCACCGTTGTCCAGACCATTCCCGAAGCCCTGGGCGTGATTGTGACCACCCCCCAGGAAGTGGCCCTGGCCGATATCAGGAAATCCATATCATTCTGCAAGACCGTCAAGCTCAAAACCCTGGGCATAGTGGAAAACATGGCCGGATTCACCTGTCCCCACTGCAATGAACCCATTGAACTGTTCATGCACGGGGGCGGAGAAAAAACCGCCAGAGAACAGGGACTTACCTTTCTGGGATCCATCCCCTTTGACACCGATGTGGTGGCATCCGGAGACCAGGGGGTTCCCCTCATGTTCCAGGACAAGGAAACCCCGTTTACCAAAGCCTTTGACAAGGTGGTGGACAACATCGTCAAACAGCTGTAGATGAAAGCTGTTAGCTGTTAGCTTTTAGCTTTTAGCTGAGTACTGATGGCTAACGCCTGACGGCTTTTATATTAAATGCCGTTCATCCGGATGATGTCCGCCCCTGCTAACCGCCTGAATTCAGATGACAGGATTGCTTTGTGGATGACCGCCTGAAAAAAACCAGGGATATGCAGCATCTTCTGGACCAAAGGGAACAGGGGACACTGCACTCCCTGGCCTGTCTTTCCAGGTCCGCTGTGCGGCGGCATCCGGAAAAACTGGCACACAATGAATACCGCCAGGCCTTCAGCCAGGATGCGGACCGGATACTCAACTCCCTGGCCTTTACCCGGTACATTGACAAAACCCAGGTATTTTCCCTGATCCAAAACGACCATCTCACCCACCGGGTACTGCATGTGCAGCTGTTGTCCCGGGTGGCAAGAACCATCGGCCGATACCTGGGGCTCAACCAGGACCTGATCGAGGCGGCCAGCCTGGGCCATGACATCGGCCATCCCCCGTTCGGCCATGACGGGGAGCGGTTTTTATCCAGATTGACCCATGCCGGCGGGGCCGGATATTTTCACCACAATGTCCAGAGCCTCCAGTTTCTGGATAAAATTGAACGCAAGGGCAGCGGGTGGAACCTGAGCCTCCAGACCCTGGATGCCATTTTGTGCCATGACGGTGAAACCCATATCCAACAGCTGGCACCACATGGACAAAGGACCTTTGCCGATCTGGACCACATGATCGGATCGTTTCACAAAAAAAAGCAGGCCGGCTTTTCTCCCATGACCCTGGAAGGGTGCGTGGTGCGCATGGCCGACACCATCAGCTACATCGGCCGGGACCTGGAGGACGGCATCCGCCTGGGAGTGGTAAAACGCGACCAGATCCCGGATCTGTGCCGCACAACCCTGGGCAGCACCAACGGCACCATAGTGTTCACCCTGGTGACCGATCTGATCGCAACCAGCCTGGACCAGCCCTTTGTGGGGTTTTCAGAAGAAACTAGCCAGGCCCTGCAGACACTCAAAGATTTCAATTACAGCCGTATATACAAAAACCCGGCCATCAAACAGCACCTGGGATCCATCGGCACAATATATGAACACCTGTTTTCCCGATACCTGGATGACCTGGAAAAAAAAAACCGGTCATCTGCCATCTTTACCCGGTTTCTGGCGGACATGTCCAACACCTACTGCCAGACCCATTCGCGCCCCCAGATGGTGCGGGATTTCATCTCCGGCATGACCGATTCCTATTTTATCCGCCAGGCCCCTGCCCGTCTGCGTCCCAAACCGGTGGACCATGTTTGAAGACCGCCGCATTTACCGGCAGCAGCAAAGGAAAAAAGGGCTGACTTCCTTTGAAATAACGGTACAGGAGACCAACCTGCACATCCAGGCGGCTACCGACCTGTCGAAACAGGCCATCCAGGCGGTTGGCCGGTGCCGGGGATTGATAGAACACCATATCCAAAAGCATCCCGCCTTTGCCGGCTCCCTGGTGCCTGTAAAAGTTCCGGACAAGGCATCTCTGATCATCCGGGATATGGCGCATGCGGCCGCTGCGGCACAGGTTGGACCCATGGCAGCCGTGGCAGGGGCAGTGGCTGAGTAT
>JAABRW010000363.1 GCA_011390695.1 Desulfotignum sp. | reverse complement strand
ACGGTGAGCGGGGCGGTGTTCATGTGCGCCTTTACCACGAAAACCGCTGTGTATGCCCTGGCCCGGGGGTTTGCCGGCATGGAGATCCTGATCCCCTTAGGCGTGGTCATGGCCCTGTACGGCGTGGTGTACGCGGTGCTGGAAAACGATGCCCGCAGGCTTCTGGCCTACCATATCATCAGCCAGGTGGGATATATGGTGGCCGGGGTGGGGATCGGCACCGAGCTGGCCATCAACGGGGCCTGTGCCCATGCCTTTGCCCACATCCTGTACAAGGGACTGTTGTTCATGGGTGTCGGGTCGGTGCTGTATATGACCGGCAAAAGCCGGTTCACCGACCTGGGAGGGCTGTACAGCAAAATGCCCCGGGCCTTTGTGTTCACCCTGATCGGCGGATTGTCTATTTCAGCGTTTCCATTGTTTTCCGGTTTTGTGAGCAAATCAATGATCGTGGCGGCCGGATTTAACGACCATCTATACTGGGCCGCATTTCTGCTGACCCTGGCCTCGGCCGGTACCTTTCTGCACACGGGATTGAAAGTACCCTATTTCATCTGGTTCGGAAAAAACAACTGTACAAAAGACACCTGGGAAAAGGCCCAGGATCCCCCCATGCACATGCAGCTGGCCATGGGAATCGCCGCATTTTTATGCATCTTCATCGGGGTGTACACCCCGTATCTGTATGATATGCTGCCCTATGCCGCAGTCTATGAACCCTATACCGCGTATCATGTGACAGAATCGATGCAGATTCTGCTGTTCACAGCCGTGGGATTTTTTATCTTTCTGAAGAAACTGACTCCGAAACCGGTCATCAGCCTGGACATGGACTGGTTCTACCGGATGGGCGGGCGGGTGTTTTTGCTGGGGGCACAAAAAGGCATGGACTACCTGAGCACCCGGGCACATCAATATCTTGGAGAAGCGCTTCCCCGCCGCCTCAATACATTTTTTCAGTCCGGCCCGGCCCGGTTGAGTCTATTGCTGATCCGGCCCTTATGGTACCTGACCGGGGTGACGGTCAAGGGGCCGGACGGGGTGGAAAAGCGGTTTACAGACACCTTCAACCGGTCTTTGTTCAGCATTGGCTCCATGGCTGTCTTCACCATCATCATGCTGATGGTCCTGCTATTTTTTATCACCTGAAACAACCGGGCAACCTGTCTGTAAACGCCTGTTGGGAAAAACAGATCAGTGGTCTACCATCTCATAGCCTTCGGACCGGTATCCCTTTATCTTTCGCACATGAAATGACAGGATTCGGCTCTGGTAATTTTCAACAAACAGTTTGAGTATCTTTTTGGCTTTGCGGAACTCCGGCCCCTGAAGGGCGGGAATGAGGGCGCTGACATCGGTCACCCGGCCCTCACAGATTGTATGGGGTTCGTCTCCGATCAACACATCCCATTCGCCGGCAAGATGGACACCCATATCTTCCAGCAGCGGATAAAATTCATGGGTGACAAATTGTTCATAATTCTTGTAATCATCGGGTTTCAGGGTGATCACATCCCACATCTGGTTGAATTTTATGGTGTCCTGGGCAATGCTCATGGAGTAGCTGCCCCGTTTTGGAATGGGGACCATGACCTTGGTTTTGTAATGTTTGATAAAATTGAACAGTTCCGATTTCAATTGCCTGTAGACATCGGCTCTAAAGGCGGCTTCCAGCTGATCCAGGTCGCTGCTGACCGTTTCCAGAATCACTTCACTGTAGGAACCCACCAGCACTGACCAGCCCGCCACCGTATGCAGCCCCAGCCGGTTGACGCCGGGAATGAATTTTTTGATGATGAAGCTTGCGTATTCATCCTTTTTGGCAGGGTTGATGGTCCAGTAGTGCATCAATTTTACGGCCATGGCTGTCCTCCTCTCCGGCATTCATGTAAATGGATGGTGCATTGCTGTTATTTGAACATCAGGCACTGACTGGTTAGAGGTAAATTAGGCAGCCGGATTTGTCAACCAAAATATCAGATCAGGATGACTATATTCTTTCTGCAAATTCCAATACCTGACGAATCTTTGCTATAATCATAGCATTGATAAAATATTTGTGGTATGCAGTATCTGAATAAAACAGGGTATTTTTGCAATGGGTATTTATATTTTCCATCAGATATTGTAATATCCACAATT
Organism: Desulfotignum sp.; assembly: GCA_011390695.1. The sequence continues at coordinate 567 of JAABRW010000363.1, read as the reverse complement.
TAAAAAATGAAACGCCACTTGACAGACAAGGTAAGGAGGAAAACAGAATGGAAGAGCGTTTGAGTGAGATACTTTCACCCTATGAAGGAAAGCGGGATGCCCTTATCCCGATACTGCAGAAAGTACAGGAAGAGCTGGGATACCTGCCGTCAGAAGCCATGCAGGAAATCGCCAGAACAACCGGATTGCCTCAAAGCCGGGTCTATGCGGTTGCCACGTTTTATGCGCAATTCTATTTCACCAGACGCGGCAGACATCAGACCAAGATCTGTGCAGGAACAGCCTGTCACGTCAAAGGTGCCGCCAGAATCATGGACACTTTTGAACGGGAACTCGGCATTTCCTGCGGGGAAACTTCCGAGGACTATGAACACAGTCTGGAAACTGTGGCCTGTGTCGGATCCTGTGCACTGGCCCCGGTGGTGGTAGTTGACGAAGATGTTCATGGGCAGGTGGATTCTGCAAAAATGGAAAAAATATTCAAGTACTTCAAAGAGAACAAGAAGGAGGATTGATTTGGTAAAGATCACATCACCATCTCAGATGAATGAGATAAAAGAAAAATGT
>JAABRW010000362.1 GCA_011390695.1 Desulfotignum sp. | reverse complement strand
GGGAAACATATTTTCAAAACACAGCACAATATTCAGGCTGTCTGCCTTCTCAACAATGGTCACCAGACTTTCATGGGCATAAGCGGTTGCGGTTTCCATGACAAAAACCCCCATGCCGGTAATATATCCCGGATGCAGCACCGCTTTCGTGGCACCGATCCCGGCGGCTGCATCCAGAGAATGCAGCATTTCATCCAGAGAAGCCCTGCGGATAATCGGTGACAGATCCGGGGTATAAACAAAAGAAGGCAGGTGGCACACCACCGGCAGGCCGGCAGCTTCCAGGGCCGCAATAATCCGGGTTTCCATATCACGGATCTTCATCCAGTGGCCTTCCGGAGGATCCATGGACAGTTCAAAAAAATCAAACCCCAGATCCCCCACTTTTTTGATCTCATCACACACCGGTTTGATTGGAAAACTGGCAGCCCCGTATTTCATAAACCTCCGGTCAATATTTTTTATTTTTTCCCGTTTAATCTAATCGGAAAATTTTTTCAAAAACCGGCCCACTTCTTTTTCCACGCTCTTTTTCAACTGTTGTACAGCCTCGGAATCAGTGTCAGTGAAAATTTTGGTGATCACCCCTTTTATGTCCGGTGTGATGGACGGATCAGCCAGCGGACCTTTGATAAATATGGAAATCGGTATCCCGGCAAGTTCTGTAAGTTCTTTGCCTGTCTGCCCTTTTGAGGTTTCCACAACAGTGATGACTGCTTTGTAATCAATGCTCTCTTTAACGATATCTGCCAGGATTCCGGTACCGGACACCCGCAAGGCCGGAGATTTTCCCGAAAGATCATCAAGAAAAACCACCCCGTTTTTCACCACAGGATTACCGGTGAGTGCGGTGAAATCAGTTTCTTCCTCTTCTGCCACTTTCAATGTCTGTTTTTCCCGCAGCGATTTCAGGCTCCGCAGAAATTTTCCCGCATTAAACCCCTTGACCGCCCCGTTTTTAAAAGAAAAAGACAGGTTGCCGTTCAGGTTCTGTTTCATGGCATCCACTGCAGCACCCCGGGTTGTCAGGGCGGCTGTCACATCCCCGGTTCCCCGGATCAGGGCGTTCTGGGTCATGTCCATAAGCAGCGGCTCCACTTCCACCCCTTTCAAGGTTGTATCAATGGTAAGTTCGGGAATATCACCGCTGGCATCCAGCACCACTTTTCCGTCATAGGTTCCTTTATACAGATTGGCTGACAAAGGGGCTTTGGTGAGGATACCGTCTTTTGCAGCCACATTCACCCGCACCCGGGACAGGGCAGCCCCTGAAACAACCAGGTCTTCGATGGCCAGGTCCGCTTTCAGTTTGAGGGCTCGGAGCATTTCCACCGGAATCAGGGCTGCAGCGCCTGCTGCCGCAGTTTCCGGTGTCTTTGGCGGGGCTGTCTTTTTTTTGCCGGAAGCATCTGTGGCAGGCGGGGGCATATACCGGTCTGCATTGATCTGGTCCACCGCCAGGTTACATGTGATATCCGGATCTGAAAACCCCTGTATGTTCAGGTCTCCGTTCATTTGTGTGTCATCCAGTGCCGCAGACAGACTGGTAAGCGCAACAGCGGTTGCAGAACCGGAAAATTGGGTTTCCAGGCCCACTTTCTCAAAAACCCTGGGATCGGAGGTTTCCGGCAGAGGCTGGTTCAATTTTTTCATCAGATCACGCAGGTTGAACCGGGCCAGGGAAAGGTTTCCTTCGTATTCAGGGGATGTGCGGATCTGTCTGGCAGACAGGCTGCCGGAGATATCCAGATCCAGGCCCTTGATGGAAAAAGTTTCCAGATTCAGGGTCTGCTGCTCAAGCTGCAGCTGTGCAGGTGCATCCAGGGTTACGAAAACCGGGGGATTGGGTATCTGTCTGCCGGCCAGTCCGAATTTTATCTGCACAGGATCCACGACCAGGTCCTGATAATTGCCCTTGAACCCGGCATTCACCCCGACCGTATCCAGCACGGCCGCCAGCTCGGGCTGGTCCAGCGCTGCAAGCAGCACGGCAAGCTTTTTGCCGTCCAGGTCAAGACTGCCGTCCAGGACAGCCTCTTCAGAGCCCAGATGCCGCGCATTGACATCTGCCTTCACCGTGATGCCCAGCCCGGCCATATCCAGATTCTGCAGTAACACTCTGCCCTCTTTCATATTTACATCCATGCGCACATCTGCATGAAATTTTTTCTGGTCAGCCCCTGCCAGCTGTCTGCCCATATCTGTCAGAAAAGCATTCCCCTGGACTTTACCGGCCAGTTCCAGCAACAGTGGCAGATTAGGCCCGTTTGCTTTCACATCACCTTTTAAAGACGGTGCTTCAGACTGGATATCTTCAGCCTCGAATGTGGCGGTTATGTCTGCTCCCAGCATATGTACTGCCAGCTGCGGCACCGACATCATGCCTTTATCCGTATCTGTTGAAATCTCCGCCTGCAGGTCAAAGGACCGGTCCGGCAGTGCAGCCAGCTGTGTTGACAAGGAACCACCTTCAAACACTTTGAACACCCGGGAAAGGTCTTTTCCTGCAACATCCAGATCCATGTCAACCCGGGAAACACCAGATCCTATGCCGCCAAGAGAAATATTACCGGTCACAGCGGTATCCAGGCCGTCTGCCTGCAGGTTCCTGACTGACAGGGTGTCTTTTGCAAGATCGATTTCCATGTCACATGCGAAGGTCAACTCTGCAGGAGTTTTCCCCAGGGCTGGACCGGAGATCTGCGCATCGGCTGTAAACGGCT
>JAABRW010000361.1 GCA_011390695.1 Desulfotignum sp. | reverse complement strand
TGCCAAGGGTGAAATTGCGGTTAAGTATCTTCAGGCGCTGTGCATGATTGTATTTATGGGCAGCTGAGACAGAACCGTATATATTTCCGCTGTAAAAACCAGCCCCCACAAAACCGATGACACCCCCCAGGGCACTGTTTCCGTCATCAAACGCCTTATAGGCAGCCAACATCAGCCCCACATTAAGACCGAATGACACCAGGGCATCCTGATAGCGTTCGCAGTAAAGAAATCCGCCGCCGGGTATGATGGATAAAAGTCCTGCCAGAACCGGTTTCTTTTCCGGCACATTCCGGGCATCCCTGACAAGGGTCATGTATTTGTTTTTTTCAAACTGTTCGGCATTTGTCTGTGAAATCTTTTCCAGAAATCCCTGCGCCTGATCCAGTTCGTGTGTGCCGGCCTGCCTGGAGGCCTGAATATGCAGGACTGCCAGATCCCGATAAATCCGGTCACGGATTTTTTGATCATCGGTAAGCTTTAAAAAATTTTGCAGTATTGTCTGGGCATAACCCAGGTTGTCCATTTCCATGAAGGCCCGGCTCTGCATGAAATATGCTTCCCGGGTGAACCGATCTGTTTTTTCTCCGCGAATAATTGCGTCAAACTGTCTGGCTGCATCGTAAAATCTTTTTTGATGAAACAGGGCCATACCGATTTTGAATTCAGCTTCACCCACCCGGGGATCCTCCGGAAAAAAATGGATAAACCGCTTGAATTCAACTTCTGCGGTTACAAGATCCCCTTTCTGGTACAGGGTATCTGCGTAGGAAAACTGCATATCCGCAGAAATGACCAGCTGCTGTGCTTCAGCCAGGGCTGGAATAGCAGTGCCGGCAAATATCAGCCAGACGCCGGCAAGGGCTGTCAAAAACCAGCACTTCACTTAGGAAACACTGGTGTTTCCGGCACCGCATCAAACCACCAGAAATCATTGGCTGCCACCGGGTCATGGGTATAAGGTCTTCCATCGATCCATGCTTGGGAAGCCAGATTGACTTCGCTTCTGCCGCACCGCAGAATGCGGTCGCAGGCCATGATCCAGCCCACCAGGGGCCCATGTTTTTTGATTGCCCGGGCGGCGTATTCAGAGCAGGAGGGCGACATGGGGCATCGGCTGCCGTCCGCTGCCGACAGGTGGTTCTGATAAAACCGGATCAATCCGTTTTTTTTGTCAGGGATACCATTCTGGCCCAGGGCCGGTACCGCCGTAAACAGCAGAACCAGACATATGACTGAGAATCGTTTCATGTCACATATAAAAGCCAAAAATTCCGGCCTTTGTCAATCATTAAGTAGCCTCTGACCGGAAACCCTGATTTCGGAATCGTCCAGACTCAGGCAGCGGTAATATTTTTTTCTCCACCGGAGTTAGCACGCCAAAAAATTTGTTTTTAAAGAAGCTAATCTGTTTTTCCAAATACATCACAAAACAGGATCAGATTGGCCATCTTGAAATTGTCCGCCAGTTCTTTCAGATCCTTTCCATCTACATCGCCGTCCTTGTCAGAATCCGGTTCATAGCCTTCAAACTCATAGGCACCTATATCCCAACGGGGATCTCCGTCGCTGTCACCATCCTGTGGCCGTGACACACCTTCAATATCATCAGAAAATTTAGAAAAACTTCTGCCGGCATCTATGCAGGGGGATCCTTCAGTGAGATGAAAATCATCAGGTCCTGCAAATCCAGGGTCAATATTGATATTATTCGTTTCACCAGGCCATCCGCCCTCTATGTCACACCAGTCAACCTTCAGGTAGGTATGTGTAGATACGGTATATTGGAGTTGATCTGGTTCGTTTCCCCACAAAATGCTGTTTTGTATATCCGCAGGATTCCTTTCCGTGACAAATGCATGAAAACCGCCGCCGGGAAATTCTGCGGTATTTTGATAAATCGTGCAGTTCCAGATACGGGGATAAAAATTGAAACTGTGAATAGCACCGCCCAGATTTGCTGAATTGTTGTGGAATACTGAATTGATAATATATGAAACAGCACCGGTCGTCTGATTGGCCCAATAACCACATATCGCCCCGCCGTTTGTGACCGCTGTGTTACCTGTAAAGGTGCATCTGGAAATTTGAGGGGAACCATAGGAAGAAAAAATTGCTCCTCCCGCCGATCTTGAATGGTTATTTAAAAACCGGCAATCGGTTATTTTCAGATCAGCACCACCGTCATATACAGCACCTCCCTCCAGCGCTTCATTATTAATGAATGTGCAGTTTTTTACAACTGAGGACATGTAACCGGTTAAAGAACAATATACAGGCGTTTTTTCCGCATGAAGTCCGCCCCCATTAATTGCAGCATTACCATTTCTGATGGTAAACCCGTCAATGAAAAAATAACTGCTCCGTGCAGAAATACATTGTCGCAGATTTCTGCCATCGATGATCGTTGGGTATGTTCGCCAGTTTCTGTCTGCTATTTCAGGATTACCTGCTGGTGGAAATCCCCCATAAATACTTACAACCTTATCCAGATCAATGGTTGCGGATAATTTGTAGGTTCCGGCCTTCACATAAATCTTATCTTTTGGTGCAAAGCATTGGATCCAAAACGGATCTGCATGATCAATGGCCGTCTGAATATCCCGAAAAGCTTCTGCCCAGCTCTCTCCACTGCCACCCGGACCTGCAGCAGCATCCACGTACCAGATTTTTGCATTGGCTGTAAGCGCTGAAAAACAAATAAAAAATACAGATAAAATCAAAAGTAACGTTATTTTTTTTT
>JAABRW010000360.1 GCA_011390695.1 Desulfotignum sp. | reverse complement strand
CTGGTGAAAAATTCCGGGATACGCCCCCGGTTTGATATTCTGGTGGTGAGCATTAAAAAAGCATCCGGCGACAGGGTGTTCAACCCGGGGCCTGAAACGGTCATTGCGGCAGGGGACCTGCTCATCGCTTTGGGAAAGCCGGAGAATCTGCAGAAACTGCAGAAGGTGTCGGATCCGGAAGGCAGTTGAAAGTCAAAATATCCGCAGACAATCTTATTTTTCTTTGATCACCTGCCCCCGTGAGGTAAAGGAGATGCCCTGCTGGGTCTGGGCACCGATCATGACGGTTTCGATGATGGGGGGAGATACCGGCTTTTCTGATTCCCATTCCACCAGAAAACTGGCACCTGAGCCCCCGGACTTGTCTGATTCATCGACCACAAACCGGGTGGCAGACATCTTTTCCAGTAGTACAGGGGTATTGATGTATTGCTCCAGCAGTTTTCCCTGGGAATTGTAATAGGCAGCTTTCTTCACAACCATTGGGTTGTGCATGTCTGTGTTACGGATACTCAGGGTTACAGCCAGCAGAAACGGCCGTTCCCGGTTTCCGATATAAATATGGGAGTATACCGGTACATAGACAACCTGGCCTCTGGACAGACAGGTCATTGTCCGGTCATCAGCACTGGAAGTTCCCAATGCCGCAAAAAAAACGAAAATAAACAGGCAGATGAAAATTTTTTTCCGGGGAACCATAACCAATCCTTTTTTAATGATGGGGTCAGAAGGTAACTTCTTACCCCTATTGCAGTTACTTGTAGTATTGCAACTGGACATGCTCTTGTCAACATGGTTGTCATGGCAACAGCATGCAACTGCCATGACTGAATATTTGCCATAAGCATGCCAGGGTTTCGTTCTTTTTGTGCAGCATCCTGTCCCAGGCCCCGCCCCTGGTGGTGTCCTGTGCCCGGCCCGAGATCCTTCGGGGCAGGTTAGCATAACTTTTTTCAGTTAAGGAACTGATCGCCTGTATCCAGTGCAATGATATTTGCGTTGACAGGGGAACAGCATATGGTGCATTTTGGTTTTAAAATCTGAAATGCCGTTATATGAGGGTTCAGCAGGTTGTTTTTGATACAGGGGGAAAAATGAAATACATCGGGGCCCATGTCAGTATCAGCGGGGGGGCGGAAAACGCGCCGGAAAATGCAGAAAAAATCGGTGCCAGGGCCTTTGCCATGTTCACCAGAAATCAGCGGCGCTGGAAGTCTCCTCCCCTGTCCCTTCAGACCATCATCCGGTTCAGAAAAAAATGCAAAGATGCCGGCTTTGATCCAAAACATATCCTTCCCCATGACAGCTACCTGATAAACCTCGGACACCCGGAACAGGAGGGCTTAAAAAAATCACGGGATGCGTTTTTTGATGAGATGCAGCGTTGTGAACTGCTGGGTCTGCAATATTTGAATTTTCATCCGGGCAGCCATCTGAACAAATTGTCTCCTGAACACTGCCTGGACCGCATCGCCCAATCCATTGATCTGGCCCTGGCGCAGACAACCGGGGTTATGCCCGTCCTTGAAAACACCGCCGGCCAGGGCACCAATCTGGGGTATCGGTTCCAGCACCTGGCCAGGATCATTGCCCAGATCACAGACAAGACCCGTATCGGGGTCTGCCTGGATACCTGCCACCTGCATGGGGCCGGATATGATATCAGGACAAAAAGCGGGTGTGAAAAAACCATGGACGAATTTGACAGGATCGTGGGCATCGGTTTTCTCAGGGCCATGCACCTGAATGATTCCAAAAAGGATTTCGGCAGCCGGGTGGACCGGCATGAAAGCATCGGCAAAGGAAAGCTGGGCCTGGTACCGTTTGACTTTATCATGAACGATGACCGGTTTGACGACATGCCCCTGGTGCTGGAGACCCCGGATGATACAGTGTGGGAAAAAGAGATCCGTCTGCTGTATGACCTGATCCGTTAAAAAGGGCACACACCGCATTTTTTTGTTTATTTGATACAATTTAGACTGGTATCGGGCCAGAAAAATCAGTATAAAAAAGTGTAATCCAATTTTTTTGCAAAGGTGATGGTAAAATGAAAAAAACAGGTATTGTCGGCTGGCGGGGTATGGTGGGCTCGGTACTCATGGAACGGATGATGGCGGAAAATGATTTTGCAAAGATCACCCCGTTTTTTTTCACCACCTCCCAGGCCGGCCGGAAAGCCCCGGATGTGGGCAGGAATGTCCCTGATCTGATTGATGCCCATGATATCGACACCCTCATGGAAATGGATATCATCATTTCCTGCCAGGGCGGATCCTATACAGAAGCAGTACAGCCTAAACTGGCGGATAAGGGCTGGAAAGGCTTTTGGATCGATGCCGCCTCCACCCTGCGGATGGCTGATGACAGCATTATCGTTCTGGATCCGGTCAACCACCATGTCATTGAAAAAGCTTTGTCCAGCGGCGTTAAAAACTTTATCGGCGGCAACTGCACTGTTTCTCTGATGCTCATGGCTTTGGGCGGGCTGTTTGCCCATGACGTGGTGGAATGGCTCACCTCCATGACATATCAGGCCGCCTCCGGTGCCGGGGCCCAGAACATGGCAGAACTGGTGGCACAGATGCGGGCCGTCGGAGATGCAGCCGCCCCCATTTTAGACGACCCAGCTTCTGCTATCCTTGATCTGGATAAAACCGTTACACAAACCTTGCGATCCGGTGAATTTCCCGCACAGAACTGGGGGGTGCCCCTGGGGGCCAGTCTCATTCCCTGGATCGACC
>JAABRW010000370.1 GCA_011390695.1 Desulfotignum sp. | reverse complement strand
GGTCAGCCGGTCCTTGTGGTACATGTACTGGGTCATGGACAGGCACCGCGAACACAGCCGTCCCTGGTTCCATGGATGATCCGGATCACCTTCCACCTTGATCACCTTATCGTCCTTGACATGAACAAGGATGCCGCAGCCGCCGTGGCAGCCGGGTCCGGGTGACCAGGTGGTGGTTTTAATAATTTTGACCCCATCGTTTTTCATCGAATTCTCCTCAAAGGATATATGATTGCCGTATAGACCTGGAAAATCCCCCTTGGCAAAGGCTTTTCAGGCCTGGTTCACCGTATTATCGCCGGGCGCCGCAAAGACTGGAAATGAGACCTGCGGTATGGGCGGCCTTTGTTCCAAACGCCTCAAACCTTTCCTGGCCATAGGTGCCCACCACCACGACAGCTGCTGCAACCGCATTGTGGTGGTCAAAAACAGGTGCGCTCACAGCAGAGGTCCCCGGGGTGCGCCGGCCATTGTCAACGGCATAGCCGTATTCCCGGCAGAACGCCAATTCTTTGTGCAGTTCTTTTTCATCCAGATCCCTGGTCTCTCCATGAAATAACAACTGGCCGGCATCAAAAATCCTGCTTTGCTCGTTTTCATTGAGATGGGCGAAAATCGCTTTGCCGTGGGCACCGTGGGTAATGTGCAGGGATTGATTCAGCCTTATGGTCACTGACAATTGATCATTTCCATCGTATTTGGCAGCAATGAAAAACTGGTCGTGGCAGATAATCCCCAGAAGAACCGTGGCATTGGTTTCTGCTGCCAGTTTTTGCAGATGAACCCTGGAAACAGCGGCAAGATCTATTCTTTCCATGGCTTTTTGTGCCAGGGGCAAAAGCGCGGGTCCCAGGGAATAGGTTTTTGTCATGTCATCCTTGGTGACCAGGTCGTACTGCATCAGAGCATTGAGAATGGAAAACCCCTTGCTCTTATGGATGCCGATCTCTTTGCACAGGGTGGTCAGGCTTGTGCCCGCATCATTTTGTTTTCCAAGGCATAACAGCAATTGTGCGGCCTGATCCACCGCCGGGGCGTTGGAGCGGTAGGCAGATGGTTTTTTTTCAACAGTCATTTGCACCGTCTTTTATTTGTTAAGTATTTTATATACAGAACGCAATTCTGTATATAAAAACAAAGAGCAGGGCAGGTGTCAAGAAAAAAATGATGGAAACACGGCAAATTTGTTCTCATCTCCATGCTTTGGATCAAGCCTGGCGACATGCCTGATCAAATCTGTATGTGATATTTTTGTGGCCGCTGCGCAGAGGCAACGGCCCGGGTCAGCCGCCCTTGTGAGGTTGCAGCTTGGGCGCAAACAATCCGGTTGCAGCCGACTATCGCGGCTGCCCCGGGTTATGTCAAGGTGTTTAACTAATGGAAATTGTATCAGAATTTAAACCATGTGAAAAAAAGATCAGTTTTTTAGAACAGGAGGTGTTCAATTTTCCTGTTCTAAGCTTGAAAATTACGCATATGAAAATTTTGTTATAAAAGCCCTTTTGGACTCCAGGTCTTCATTAGCAGGAATCCAAGGACAAGTAGGAGGTGGGGGGCTCTGTATACTGAGTCTTTGGGTCATTGAAAATCAACGGGGGCAAGGGATTGGCAATAAGTTGCTCTTTTTAGCGGAAGAAACCAGAGCTTGCTTGATCGCATCCTTTTTTTGCCGCCATCTTCTGTTTATTCTTCAAGTTTATCTTTAATATAAACAGGGCTTTCTTCAAAGGGTTGGGTCTGGTAACCAAACCGGTGTTTTTCATGGAAAAAAGAGGCCAGGGGACGGGATACGCCGGCAATGCCATAATCCCGGGACCGCTGGACCGCCTCCATGTCAAGCATGGCGATCATGTTTTCCTGAAGCTGGCCTGTTTTCTGGATAACCTTCCCCTCCGGATCAACAATCAGGCTTTCCCCTTTGCCGCCGGATCCCACACCATTGATGCCGATGCCGTTTATTCCCACCACATAACACTGGTTCTGAATAGCCGCCGCCCGGGTCAAAATTATTTCCTGGGCCCGGTCCATGGTGCCTGCTGCAGTGGGGATAAGGATGATTTCAGCGCCTTTAAACACAAGATCCCTGATCAGTTCCGGGAACCACAGGTCATAACAGTTGCACAGACCGATTCTGGCCTTTCCCGGCAAATCAAACACCAGGGTTTTGTTCCCTGAGACCGTTTTTTCATGGGGGCGCCACGGATATAATTTGTGATATATGTGAATAATATTTCCCTGGTTATCAAAAACAGGAATGGCATTATATATTTTATCCGCCTTTTTTTCATACAAAGATCCGGGGATAAAATAGATATTGTGTTCTCTGGCAATTTTGGCACACGCATCGGTAATGGGTCCGGGAATCGTCTGGGCCAGTGTGTTAAAATTGGGAGATCCCTGTATGATGAGTTCAGATGCTACAACAATGCTTACCCACGGACTATAATACTTTATCAGGGCAATCTGCCTGACCATATTTTCCAGGTTTTTTTCTATCTCTCCGGGAATAACCTCCAGCTGGCAGGCAGCCAGCCCCAGCAAACGGCTCATAAATACTCCTTAATTATCAATTAATGCACCCTGTGCCCATAATGTCTCATGAAAATGGCATCTTACCCAGCTGTGGTCACCTGTTTCGGATTTCAGGGGGCTTTTTTGTCTACAGATATTTTTTGCATAATTACATCGCGGATGAAAATGGCATCCTGATGGCGGGTCTGTCAATTTGGGGACTTCTCCCTTAAGAATTTCCAGTGTATTTGGCAGCTCCGGGTCTGCAACGGGAACGGCATTTTTCAAAGATTTTGTATAGGGATGCCGCGGGGTGTCAAACAATGCACGGCTGTCCTGGATCTCAACGATTTGTCCGGCATACATCACGGCCACCCGTGAACACACATGTTCCATGATGCTCAAATCATGGCTGATAAACAGATAGGTAAGGTTGAATGCGCTTTGCAGATTTTTCATCAGGTTGATTACCTGGGCCTGTACGGAAACATCCAGGGCACTGGTGGCCTCATCAAAAACAATGAATCTGGGATCGGTGGCCAGGGCTCTGGCAATACAGATTCTCTGCTGCTGTCCCCCGGAAAATTCATGGGGATACCGATAAATATGTTCTGATCTGAGGTCCACCCGGTGGAGCAGTTCAACCGCCTGCTCAAGATAGGCGTGTTTTGCAACCCTGGCATTTAAAACCAGGGCTTCTTTCAAAATGGTAAATATGGTCATTTTGGGATTTAAGGAGGCTTTGGGATCCTGAAATACCATCTGCATTTTGGATCTGTAGGGTTTAAGCCCTTTGCTGGAAAGGGTGCCGATGGGATCACCCATAAACCGGATCTCACCTGAATGCAGCGGCGCGATGCGTAACACAGTTCTTCCCAGTGTACTTTTCCCGCAACCGGATTCCCCCACAAGACCTAAGCATTCGCCTTCGATAATATTCAGGCTGACATCACTTACCGCCTTTATCCAGGAACGGGGTTTTCCCAGGATGTTCTTTTTGCCGGGGAACCAGGTATTTACTTTTTCCAGTTCAATCAGGGATGATTTCATTTGGCATTTCTTTTTAGTCTGTCTGATACTGTGGGTATAAAAAACAGGATACGTCATGGTTGTTTTCAACACGCATGGTTTTGGGTTTCTGCTCCCGGCACCTGTCCATGGCATGATCGCATCTGCTGAAAAAACGGCACCCTTTTGGCGCGTTCACCAGATCCGGTACTATTCCAGGGATAAAGGCCAGAGATTCATTTTTCCCCAGTTTGGGGACCGCCTTGAGAAGCCCCCTGGTATAAGGGTGCAGCGGGTTTTTAAATATGGTTTTTGTGTCGGCGGTTTCAACGATCCTGCCGGCATACATGACAGCCACCCGGTTGCAGATCTGGGCGGCAATACCCAGGTCATGGGTGATAAATAAAATAGCGGTTTTTTTTGTTGTGCACAGATCTTTCATCAGTTTCAGAATATGGGCCTGAACCGTTACATCCAGTGCAGAGGTCGCTTCATCTGCAATTAATATTTCAGGCGCGGAAACAAGGGCCAGGGCGATCCGGTACCGCTGGGCCATGCCCCCGCTGACCTCGGCGGCATATAGTTTAAGCAACCGTTCGGTATCGGTGAGCCCCACTTCATGTAGTTTTTCTCTGGCAATGATCTGCACAGCCTGTTTCCGGGTGCACCCCTTTTTTAGTTTGATCTGGGCAATCCGGTGGGGCAGATAGCGCCGGATGAGCCTGGAAAACTGTTCTCCCAGGGTAAAAATGGGGTTGATACTGGATTTGGGGTTTTGAAATACCATGGAAATTTTATCCCCCCGAATGGCTTGCAGCATTTTTGGGGGCAAAGACAGCAGATCCTCTCTCTCAAACAGCACACGGCCGGTGATTTCACAATTGCGGCCCGGAATCAGATGCAATAGTGATTTGGCTGTCACGCTCTTGCCTGAACCGGTTTCACCCACAAGGGCCAGTATTTCATTGGGATAAAGGTCAAAACTGACCCCTTCCAGTATTTCTGCCCGGCCCTGGGGCAGGTTGAATGCAACCGCCAGTTCCCTGACCTGCAGGACCGGGTCTTTGTCATGACCAATGTGGGGATTGTGTGGATTGTCTTTGTTTGCAGTATCAGTATTCACCTGTTATTTCCTCAATGATTTGGGATTTTACCTGTTATCCATTGGTATCCAGCATATCTTTGAGTGCATCACCAAAAATATTGAATGCGATTACAACGATGAACATGGCACATCCCGGAACCACGGAAATCCACCATTCGGAAAGAATGTTGGGTGCCCCTTCCCACACCATCAATCCCCAGTCTGCCATGGGGGGCTGGGTACCCAGCCCGATAAAACTCAACAGGCCGATGGTGATGATTGCCGGTCCCAGATCCAGCAGGATCATTACCATGACCGGAGTGATGACATTGGGCAGCAGATGGCGGAATATGATGTACATCCTGCCATACCCCAGCATCTGGGCCGCTTCCACAAAAAGGGTCTGTTTTATGGACAGCACCTCCGCCTGGACCAGCCTTGTATACCAGGGCCACCACGGAATAATCAACGCAACTATGGCTGTAGACCAGCCCGCCCCGATAAGAATCGAAATCGCCATGGCAATCAGTGTGGAAGGAAAGGATAAAAACAGTTCAACGGTTCGTGATATGACGGCACCGGATATTCCTTCATTATATCCTGCCCACAATCCCAAAGGAACACCGATGAATGCAGCAGAAATAACAATGCAGATGCCGCCGAAAAGAGAAATTCTGGCACCGAAAATAACCCGGCTGACCATATCCCTGCCATAGATATCGGTTCCCAGGGCATAGGGTGAACCAGGGGCCTTGAGCCTGTGTTCCAGATTAACAGCCCCCATACCCTGGTCAGGATACGGTGCGATAACCGGCGCAAACAATGCTGCCACCAGCGCCAGGACCAGTATGATGAGTGAGAGAAATGCGGTTTTTCGACGCAACAGGCGTTTGAGCTGGAACCATTTCATCTTTCTGTGGTCTTTTTTTACCTGAAGTGCCATTTCTGCAAATGAATCGGTCTGCACTGCCATATGCTTCCCCTTATTTTATCCGTGGATCAACCAGCCGCCTGATAATGTCCATGGTTGTATTTGCAATGACATAGACAGTGCCGATCATCAGGGTAACACCCATCAAAGCGGTGTAATCAAGGCTTGTGATTGCAGCCAGAGAATAATATCCGATCCCCGGCCAGTTAAAAATCATTTCCACATAAAAGGTGGACAGCAGAATAATGGCCACAGACAGTCCGATAACGGTCAATACCGGGGACATGGCATTCCTGAGCCCATAATAAAAAAACAGGAACCGTTCACTGATTCCCGATGCCCGGGCCGCCAGGATATAATCCTGCTGCATGATATCGAGCAAAGAAGACCGGGTCAGTCGTGCGATAATTCCCAGGGGACCGACACACAAGGCTGCTACAGGAAGCACCATATGCCACGCAGTATTAAAAAATGCTTTGAAATTGCCGGTGACAAGGGTATCGATCAAGCTGAATCCGGTGATATTTTCTATGGGATTGGTAAATTCCAGAAATGAATCCAGCCGTCCCTGCAGGGGAAACCATCCCAGGTAATTAAAAAAAAGCAATTGCAGCAAAAGTGCCAGGAAAAAAATGGGAATAGAGACTGCTGCCGATGAAAACCATTTGATAGTTGCATCGATATAAGTGCCATGGAAATAAGCTGCTGTTACACCGGATGATATACCAAAAATGGCGGCGATTAACAGTGCCCAGAAAACCAGTTCAAAGGACATGGGAATTTTTTCCATCAGATCTGTGAAAACTGGGCGATGGGTTCTTAGGGAAACGCCTAAATCCGCCCGGATCAATTTTTCCATATACCGCTTGTACTGGACAATCAACGGCTTATCCAGCCCCAGTTCCACCCTGGCACGTTCGATCTGTTCAGGCTTCGCGTTTCCCCCGATATACAGCGCTGCCACATCCCCGGGCAAAGATCTGGTGAAAAAGAATACCAGGGTACTCAAAACCATCAGCAAAGCGATCAACCCGACAAATCGTCTGAATAGAAACCACAGCATGGTGTTGCCTTTTTTGTATAATTGCACAGCCTCCCGGACCTGCATCAAAAAAAAGATGATGCATGGTCCGGGAACTGTGACAGGTTCACTCTGGAAGCGTTTTCCGGCTATTCAATGTACATTTCATAGAAAAAGGGCACCTGGGGATAGGCAGGATTCATTACAACCCCTTTCAGTTTTTTGTTCATGGGCCAGTTTTCGCGGACATCCACCACCCATGCAACCGGGACATCTTTTTGAATCATATTCTGGGCCTCCACATACAGTGCCAGCGCTTTTTCAGGATCTGAACCGGTGGTTTCATAGGCCTGTCGGATCAGCTTGTCATAGGCAGGATTTTTGTAATATGCCAGGTTCCATACAGGGGTGTCTTTCTCATCATGGAGCAGAGAATAAAGGGTTTCATATGGATCACTGTATGTGGGCCACCAGAGCAGAAGAAAAATATCCTGTGCAGTTTTTGGATCTTCCTTGGCCATTGACCACTGGGTGTTCCATGCCAAAGCCTTGATTTCAACATCCACCCCGATTTTTTTGAACGCGCTCTGAATCAGCGGTGCGAAACGGGCTTCTTGTTGATTTTCAGCGGCATATGTAAGGGTCAGTTCAAACCCGCCGCCCGGATGCCCGGCTTCTGCAAGCAGTTTTTTTGCCAGTTCAAGGTTATAGGTATACTGAATGACATCTTTGGTGCCGCCAAACTGTCCCTGGGGGACCGGGCCCCGGGCCTGGCTGGCATTTCCGTTAAAACCGATGGCGACAATATCCTGATACGGAATTGCATGCACCAGTGCTTTTCTCACTTTTACATTGTCCAGCGGCGGCCGTTTTGTATTGAAAAAGGCCATGTAATTCTGGTAACTGGGTCCATACATGACTGTTGTTTTTTCCGCGTTTTTAACAGCGCTGTAGCTGTCCAGCGGGATTCTGCCAACCAGCATGGCCTGGCCGGCCTGAAGCATCTGAAGCTGGGTCAACGGTTCCTTGGTGAATTTTACCAGGATATTTTCAATATGTCTGCCATCCCAGCCACCCCAGTAGTCATCAAATTTTGCCAGCATCCAGGATTCGCCGTCCTTGTAATTTTTCAGGGTATACGGGCCTGATCCTGCATCATTGCCTTTGTTAAACCATGCAGTGTCTTTGTCAGCAGCTGTGGGGCTCATTATGTATGATGCATAGGCTGATGCAGCAATCTGGGGCAGGGGGACGGGCTTGCTGAGCACCAACTTTACCGTATAATCATCAAGAATCTGGATCTCTTTCAAGTCAGACCAGATAAACGAGGCGCCTTTGCCAAGCTGTTTGGTCCTTTCAAGGGAAGATTTCACTGCCTGGGAAGTAAAATCCGTACCATCATGGAATTTTACCCCTTTTCGAAGGGTGAAGGTATATTCCAGACCATCCGGAGAAACGGTGTACCCTGTTGCAAGGACATAGCTGAACAATTCCTTGCTGCCCGGCGGATTTACCTTCAGCAGGGTTTCGTACATATTGGCCATGTACCCGAGTTCTGTAGAATAGGACACACTGGGGTCAAGGGTGGTAATCCCGTAGGGTGATGCAAACACCATGTTTTTTTCTGCTGCCCATACACTTGTGGCCAGTGCCAGGAACATTGACAGCAAACAAACAATTTTAAAAATGCTGTGTCTCATTTTTACCTCCATATAATGTTGGGTTATGTAAATGTCACATTCAGATAAAAACCTGCCTTCTGAATATGGGTGTTTCATCTATACTTTTTGGCGGCATCATTTTATTCCCAGTTAATACAGCAATGGACATCCCTGATGTAATCTGCAACAATCCCGGCATCTGCTTTTTCAATCAATTCAATGAATTTGAGATGCTCTGCGTAATTCAATTTACGGACTTTTTCTATCCATTTGCCTTTGGCACCAAAATCAAACAGTCTCTGGCGGTAAATATTCACCTGGGACAACAGCATCCTGTTTGTAGACAATTCCAGGTATACATTGTGAAATGCGGTATTCAGATCAAAATACCGGTTGTAATCTTCTTGAGACACGCACGCATACATCTGTTCATTGATCTGTTTCATCTTTTCGATATGGTCCGGAGCGATCCTGTCAAATACGGTAAACAGTGCCCGTGAATCCAGTGCACCCAGAATTTCATAAATATCTTCCAGGTCTTTTCGGGACAATTCATTAATCTGGATCCCCCGCTGGGGCAAAAAAGTGACAAATCCTTCTGCCTGAAGCTGCAGGAGCGCATCCCGCAGAGGAGTCCGGTTAATGCCCAGCTGTTGGGAAAGCTGGTTAATGGTTACAAATGACCCCGGTTTAATATGCTGGTGTTTCAATTCTTTTCGAAGATGTTGATACACCTGCTCTCTCAACAGGTAAATATTTGACTGCAAAGACATTTTCATATATCGCCCCCTGTGCATTTAACAACCCGGATCATACCCATGAAGAAAACTGTTTCGCATCGATGGTCACAACTAATATATTAGTACATTAGTATATCTGTCAACAAATACTTTTATATAATACAAAAAAAATTTCCTTCTCTGTCATGATATGAAAACAGGCAGGTGCCGGTTGAAAGAGGCCCTGGATTCAACCAGAAGGTGTGCCGGTTGTGAATTGCACGCTATTCCGGGGTGCCGTATTGACGGTCAGGGTAAAAATATCGGGCCGGGCATAGTGGCCGGTAACATCAAAATCCAGCCTGGCCCGGGTGACTGCATCCCGGTCCAGGTCTGCGTAAAGAATGTCTTCCCGGTCGAACAAAGGACCTGCCAGGACCTCGCCCATAGGGGAGATGATGACCGAGCCGCCCCGGCACATAATGTCTGGCTGGGTTTTTAGTTCTTGGCTGCCTGCCAGGTCACCGGGGTAGTCTGTCTTTTCTACGTACTGGTTGCAGCCCAGCACATAGCAGCGGCCTTCCAGGGCGATGTGGCGCACCGTGGCCTGCCAGACATCCCGGGAATCTGCTGTGGGGGCCAGGTAAAATTCCACGCCCTGGCCGTACATGGCCATGCGGGCAAGGGGCATGTAGTTCTCCCAGCAAATAAGGCCGCCGATGCGGCCGATGTCTGTCTGGAAAACGGGCAGGGTCGACCCGTCCCCTTCCCCCCAGATCAGCCGCTCCGAACCGGTGGGTTTGAGTTTCCGGTGTTTGCCCAGCAGGGTGCCGTCCGGGCCGAAATACAGGCTGGTGCAGTACAGGGTACCGGGGGCGGATGCCCCGCCCTGTTCGATCACACCAATGCATACATATGCCTGAGCTGCCCTGGCTGCTTTGGCCAGGACAGTCACCTGGGGTCCGGGCACCGCCATGCTGTTGTCAAAATACAGCTGCCACAGGTTTCGTCCCGTTTCGTCCCGGCTGCCCACCCGCATGCCGAATCCAAGCCCCCTGGGATAGGCCGGGATAAATGCCTCAGGCA
The DNA here is from genome assembly GCA_011390695.1 of Desulfotignum sp. The sequence goes on along the minus strand of JAABRW010000370.1, from coordinate 1,050 downwards.
GGAGAATGATGTCAGCCTTCCTGGCCTGATAAATGAGATCACAGGCCTTTTTTACAGTCTTGTCACGGTCGAACAGCACAGGACATGCCTGGATTACAGCAGCTTTCAACGGTTTCATGCAGTTGCTCCTGGAAAATGATTCATCATGGACAATGCAGTCTCTTTCTTATTCTTTGAAACGGGTAGGTGCAATGAGATGGCAGGCTGCCTGGTGGCTGGTGCCCACCTCCCTGAGTTCGGGCCGGACCGTTTTGCAGATCTTTTCAGCCAGGCGGCACCGGGGGTGAAAGGTGCAGCCGGACGGCGGATTGATGGGGCTGGGCACATCCCCTTCCAGAACGATGCGGCGGCTTTTGGCCCCGGGCACCGGCTGGGGGGCGGCTGACAGCAGGGCCTGGCTGTAAGGGTGACAGGCATGTGCGTAAAAGGTTTCCTTGGGGGCGGTTTCCACCAGCCGGCCCAGGTACATCACAGCTACCCGGTCGCAGATGTATTCCACCACGCCCAGGTCGTGGGAGATGAATACATAGGTGAGTCCGAACTGGCCCCGCAGGTCCTGGAGCAGGTTGATCACCTGGGCCTGGATGGAGACGTCCAGGGCTGACACCGGTTCATCCGCCAGAAGCAGCCGGGGCTGCAGGGCCAGGGCCCGGGCAATGACGATGCGCTGGCGCTGGCCCCCGGAAAATTCATGGGGATACCGCCTGGCCTGGCCGGGCCGCAGCCCCACCACCTGCATGAGCCATTTCACCCGGTCCGCCTGTTCGCTCTTTGTTCCTTTGTCGTGGATGGCCAGGGGTTCGGCAATGATATCCCCCACCTTCTGCCGGGGGTTGAGGGCGGAATAGGGGTCCTGGTAAATGATCTGGGCCTGCCGCCGGAACGCTTTGAGCTGGTCGCCTTTGAGGGTGTCAAGGTCGGTGCCGTCAAAGGTGACGGTGCCGGACGTGGGATCTTCGAGCCGCAGCAAGGTCCGGCCCAGGCTGGATTTGCCGCATCCTGATTCGCCCACCAGGCCGTACACTTCTCCGGACTGCACCGACAGGCTGA
>JAABRW010000358.1 GCA_011390695.1 Desulfotignum sp. | reverse complement strand
ACTGCCTTTTAGATCTGGGATGTAAAGGTCCGGATACCTATAACAATTGTCCTACCGCAAAATTCAATGACAGCACCAGTTTTCCCATCCAGGCGGGGCACCCCTGTATCGGGTGCAGTGAACCCGGCTTCTGGGATGACATGACCCCGTTTTACGAAGAAACCTGATGATATCTCACCATTGAAAAAATACGAATTACAGAAAAAATCGGGTATGAAACCCGATACCAAAAGAAAGGAAAATGATTATGGGCCAACGAATCCTTATCGATCCCATTACCAGAATAGAGGGTCATCTGCGCATTGAAGTGGAAGTGGAAAACGGCAAAGTCAAGGATGCCTGGAGTTCAGGCCAGATGTTCAGGGGCATAGAAATGATGCTCAAGGGACGCGACCCCAGGGATGCCCACCATTTTGTTCAGCGGTCCTGCGGGGTGTGCACCTATATCCATGCCCTGTCATCGGTCAGGGCAGTGGAAGCGGCCTGCAGCATCACCATACCGGACAATGCACGGATCATCCGAAACCTGCTCCACGGGGCACAGTACCAGCATGACCATATCGTGCATTTTTATCATCTGCATGCCCTGGACTGGGTGGACATCGTGTCCGCCCTGTCCGCCGACCCGGTGAAAACCGCTGCAATGTCGGAAAATGTCAGCGGCCGTCCCGGGACCGCCGATTATTTCAGAACGGTACAGGACAAATTAAGGACCTTTGTCAACAGTGGCCAGCTGGGGCCATTCAACAACGCCTACTGGGGACATCCAGCCTACCAGCTGCCGGCCGAAGCAAACCTCATGGCCGCCTCCCATTACCTGGAAGCCCTGAAGCTCCAGGCCAAAGCCGCCCGGATGCATGCCATCTTCGGCGGCAAAAATCCCCATCCCCAGTCCCTGGTGGTGGGCGGGGTCACCTGTATCGGGGATCTCACACCGGAACGGCTTGATGAATTTTACGGAATCTGGAAAGAGACCAAAGCGTTTGTGGACCAGGTCTATATCCCGGATCTTCTGGCAGTGGCCTCATTTTACAAAGAATGGGCCGGCATCGGCGGCAACAACACCACCTATCTCGCATATGGGGATTTTCCCCGCAAAGGTGTGGACGATGACCTGCTGCTGCCCGGCGGGGTCCTGATGGGGGATCTTTCTCCCCAACCCCTGGACACGACTCTGATCACCGAAGATGTCACCCGGGGCTGGTATGAACCCGGAGAGGCCAGACATCCCTATCAGGGTGAAACCAAACCCATACCAGCGGAGGTTACCTACAACACCGATGACAAGTACTCCTGGATGAAAGCGCCCCGGTATGACGGCAGATCCGCAGAAGTGGGTCCCCTGGCCCGGAACCTGGTGGCCTATACCAGGGGCCAGAAAGATGTGAAACAGCTTGTGGACCATGTCCTGGCCACCCTGGGAGTGGGCACGGAGGCCCTGTTCTCCACGCTGGGCAGGACAGCTGCCCGGGGCATTGAAACCGTTGTGGTGGGCAATGCCATGGAAAGCTGGATAGCTGAACTGCGGTCCAATATCGCCCTGGGGGATAAGGAAATCTACCAGCCCTGGATCATGCCGGACACCGGCATGGGATACGGCCTCAATGATGTACCAAGGGGGGCTTTGGGCCACTGGATCGAAATTGACAAGAAAAAAATCAAAAATTACCAGTATGTGGTTCCCTCCACCTGGAACCTGGGCCCCAGCGATGCAACAAACCAGAAAGGACCGGTGGAAAATTCTTTGATCGGCACACCCGTGGCAGATCCCAAACAGCCCCTGGAGATCCTGCGCACAGTCCACTCCTATGACCCGTGCATTGCCTGTGCCGTGCATGTGATCGATCCCCATACAAATGAAACTTACAAGGTCCGGGTTATCTGATCTGACCCGGGTTATCTGGATCGGATCATCTTATCCATCACCAGTGATCCGGTGCCGGCCGCCTGTGCCGCCGGCACCGGATACATTGAACACAAAACCATACAAAAAAGATTTGAACTTATGACAGATAATATCACCGTGTTGGGAGTGGGAAATATCCTGTACCAGGATGACGGGGTGGGCATCCGTGTGGTGGAAGCCCTGTCACAGGGCTATGACTTTTCCGACAATGTCTCCATTGTGGACGGCGGGGTTCTGGGGATCAACCTTTTAGGGATCATCTCCATGGCCGGCCGCCTCATTGTGGTGGATACCGTCATCAATCACGGCCGGCCCGGGGAGTTCCACCGTTTGGCACACCATGAAATCCCCCACCGGATCCTGGCCAAAAACTCCCTTCACCAGGTGGATCTCATCGAAGCATTGACCCTGTGCCAGGCCCTGGACCATGTGCCGGATACCACCATCATCGGGATCGAGCCCCTGAACCTGAACACCCTCAATGAAAACCTGACCCCCCTGATCCAGTCCCGCCTGCCTGCCCTGATCGAAAAGGTGCTGGAAGAGATCGTTCAGAACGGGGGCAGTTATACCTGCAAGACTGGACAATCCTTCTAAAACTCATTTGAGTTGCTTAGGGATTTTGGTACCGGGCAATGCCCCGGCGGCGGATGCCGGCGAACTGGCGTTTCTGGCGTAAGAATTATGCTGCTTTGTGTAGAAGGATTTTTATATGCTTTGAAAACAGCTCAAAGTCTTTGTCTGTGGTGAATATTGAAAATTTATTTCTGTTGGCCATGGCGCACATTAAAAAATCCGTATTTGAGCCTTGTATACCTTTTGAGCGGCAGCGATTAAAATACTTCGCA
>JAABRW010000357.1 GCA_011390695.1 Desulfotignum sp. | reverse complement strand
ATGGGGGACCCCGTATCTTTTACGGGCATGCCCCGCTGGAGGCCGTCGGTGACATCCATGCCGATACACCGGACCATGTTGTCTCCCAGATGCTGGGCCACTTCAACGACCAGGTTGTCTTCTTCATCCCCGATGGTGGGGTTGGTGACGGTCAGGGCGGTGAGAACCGCCGGAAGGTTGCCGGGTGTGAATTCAACGTCAACAACAGCACCCATGACCTGTGCTATTCTACCTATATTTTCAGCCATTTTTTTCTCCTAAATAAAGCTGTTTATATACTGTGAGGTATATTTTGTTATCCCTTGAGCGCTTCCGCACCACCGACAATATCCATGAGCTCGCCCGTAATCTGAGCCTGACGCGTCTTGTTGAAGATGGTCTGAAGTTCGAGCACCATGTCTTCGCAGGCCTTGGTGGCATTTTCCATGGCCCGCATCCGTGCGGCATGTTCACTGGTGGAGGTCTGAAGCAGGGCATCATAAATCTGAATAAACACGTTCTTGGGCAGCATTTCCCCCAGCAGAACATCGGACGACGGCTCACAGATATGTTCCGGCAGAAATGATCCATCCGCATCCGCGGGATTTTCATTCGCAATGTCCGTCAGGGATGGAATGGGCAGGATCTGTTTGATCAACGGCTCCTGCCTGGCCATGCTCTGAAATTCAGAATAAATGATATAAACTTCGTCCACGTCTCCCACAAGAAAACTGTCTATCAACTGCTGTCCCGGAGTGGATGCCATTGAAAAATCGATTTTCCCCCCCACCACATCCAGGTATTCCGCGGCAATGGCATAGGGTGATTTTCGGGCCCAGTCCCGGCCTTTTTTTCCAAAACAGTAGAAAGACACGTCCTTGTCCTGCAAGTCAGATTGTATGAATTTCCGGGCTTTATCTATCAAATTGATATTAAAACCACCGCACAACCCTCTATCAGACGTACACAGAATCACGACCACTTTTTTGACTTCCTGGGCCGGGACCAGCAACGGGCTGACATCTGAACCCGATTTGCCGGCAATACTGCCCAGCACCTCAGCGAATTTGGAGGCATAGGGCATGAACCGCTCCATATTGGTCTGACAGCCCCGCAGTCTTGAAGTGGCAACCATTTTCATGGCAGAAGTGATCTGCTTTGTTTTCTTGACGCTGCTGATCTTGGATTTTACTTCTTTGAGTGTTGCCATTATATCTACCTTTCAAGCCTATTAATTTCAAAATATTGTAACGATTGTGTTTTCAAGACCCTTTCACATGAACTAAATCGTGTCCTTGAATTCTTCGTCATAGGCTTCCAGGGCTTGCTTGAGTTTGGTTTCGATCTCAGAGGTAATCTCTTTTTTCTCTTTCAAGCCTTGGTAGATTTCAGGAAACCTGTTTTCCACAAAGGTATAAAGGCCTTCTTCATATTTGGAAACCGCTTCTTTGGGATACTTGTCAATATAGCCCTTGGTACCGGCATACAGGGCCGTTACCATTTTTTCCATGGGAAGTGGCTGAAACTGGGGCTGTTTGAGCAGCTCCACCAGTCTTTCTCCACGGGTCAGCTGTCTCTGGGTGGCGGCATCCAGATCCGAGCCGAATGCGGCAAACGCTTCCAGCTCACGGTACTGGGCCAGATCCAGACGCAGGGTCCCTGCCACCTGTTTCATGGCTTTCACCTGGGCCGCACCCCCTACCCTGGATACGGAAAGTCCCACATCAATGGCCGGCCGGACACCGGCAAAAAACAGGTCTTTATCCAGAAAAATCTGGCCGTCGGTAATGGAGATCACATTGGTGGGAATAAATGCGGACACGTCTCCTTCCTGGGTCTCGATGATGGGGAGTGCGGTGAGAGAACCGGCGCCTTTTTCATCACTGAGCTTGGCGGAACGTTCCAGCAAACGGGAATGGTTGTAAAAAATATCACCGGGAAACGCCTCACGTCCGGGCGGGCGTCTGAGCAACAGAGACACTTGGCGATAGGCCACCGCCTGTTTGGACAGATCATCATAAATGATCAGGGCATGTTCACCCTTATCCCTGAAATATTCTCCCATGGCGCATCCGGCAAAGGGTGCCAGATACTGCATGGCAGCAGATTCTGATGCGGATGCCACCACCACGGTGGTGTATTCCATGGCACCATGTTCTTCCAGGGCCGCCACCACCTGGGCCACTGTGGATTTTTTCTGGCCGCAGGCCACATAGATGCATTTCATGTCCGTGTTTTTCTGGGCGATGATGGCATCCACAGCAACAGCGGTTTTACCGATCTGGCGGTCACCGATGATCAGCTCCCGCTGACCCCGGCCCACAGGGGTCATGCCGTCCACGGCCTTGGCCCCGGTATAACAGGGTTCATGCACCGATTTTCTGGCGATAACCCCGGGGGCCACCAGTTCCATGTTCATCATGACGTCGGAATTAATGGGACCCTTGCCGTCTATGGGCTCCCCCGTGGTGGTAACCACCCGGCCCAGCATTGCCTCGCCCACCGGCACCGAAGCGATCCGATCGGTTCTTTTAACGACATCCCCTTCTTTAATGAGCTTGTCATCGCCCAAGATGGCAACACCCACGTTGTCGGATTCCAGGTTCAAGGCAAGTCCTAAAATGCCACCGGGAAATTCCACCAGTTCCATTGCCTTGACTTTTTCCAACCCATATACACGGGCAATGCCATCACCGGCAGACAGAACCACACCGGTCTCGTTCAGATCAACCTTGGCGTCAAACCCCTTGATCTGATCTTTAATTATCTGGCTTAT
>JAABRW010000356.1 GCA_011390695.1 Desulfotignum sp. | reverse complement strand
GTTTCCCGGTCGGCATCTGATGCCACAGGCATTGCTGCGGGCACACCCGTGGTTGCCTGCGGGTCGGACAAGGGATGTGAAACCCTGGGGGCAGGGGTCATGGACCGGCACATGGTGAGCCTGAGTTTCGGTACCACTGCCACAGTGCAGACAGCCTCGGACAGGTATTTTGAAACCCTGCCCCTTATGCCGCCTTATCCCGCGCCCATGCCGGGGTATTACAATCCTGAGGTGGAAATTTTCCGGGGATTCTGGATGATCTCCTGGTTCAAGGACCAGTTTGCCCATAAAGAGGTGGCAGAGGCACAAGCATTGGGTGTTCCAGCTGAACAGATCCTGGACAGATGCCTGAAGCAGACATCCCCCGGTGCCATGGGCCTCATGGTCCAGCCTTACTGGGGGCCGGGCCTGGATTATCCAGGGGCAAAAGGTGCCATGATCGGGTTCGGGGATGTGCATAACCGGGATCATGTGTACCGGGCCGTTATCGAAGGTCTGGGATTTGCACTGCTGGACGGCATGCAGAAAATTGAAAAAAAATCCAGGGTCCGGGTGCGAAAGGCTGTGGTGTCAGGCGGGGCATCCCAGAGTGACCGGATCTGCCGGATTGCGGCAGACATCTTCAACCTGCCCATGGTCCGGGGCCGGACCCATGAAACCAGCGGCCTGGGAGCTGCCATTATCACGGCCAAAGGGGTGGGCATCTACCCGGATATTGCCGCCGCTGCCGGGCATATGATCCAGGTGAAAACCGTGTTTGAGCCGGATCCGGACAATGCAGCCCTGTACCGGCAGCTGTACAGCCGGGTATACCGGAAAATGTATCCGGCCCTGGCGCATTTGTATGCACAGATCCAGAAAATTACAGGATATCCGGGAATATGAAATAGGCAGATACAGCCATTTATCTGCATCCTGCAGCAAAAAACACTGTTTCAGCAGGCCATCACAGCCCGTGTTCACAAAAGCTGACACTTTCCAGGCTAATCACCACGGGGTGGAAAGCATTTGACTCCTGTATGCACCATGGCTACAATAAAAATCATGACTGCCCGGTTGCAAAAATCCTTCAAAAATTACCGAAACTGCATTGCTGTATGCTTTTTGATTGGTTTTTTGTTTAAATACAATTACCTGTCAGTGGTCATATATCAGGTGCCGTTTATTGCCGGCCTGGTGATAAAGAATCTGGTACTGTTTTTGTTTTTATACCTGTATATACTGCCTCTGCTTGAAAATAGAAAATACAGGCCTTTTGTATTTGGTTTTCTGCTGGTTTTCACATTGTTCTGCCTGTCAAATATCTGGTATAATAGATATTTCGGCAACTATCTGAGTCTCAGTGACATGGTGATGGGCCAGGGTGCCAGGCCTGTCAAGGTCATAGTCAGGCAGTTATTGCGGATATATGATATTTTTTTTGTGCTGGATTTGGCGCTGATCTTTTTATTTGTCGTGAAAGACGGTGTTTCCAAACCGGCGAATAAAATCCGCACCCGGTACAATACAGTCCAGAAAACAGCTGCCGGACTTGCCCTTGTCTGTCTGTTGTGCGCCCAGATACTGGTGACCAATTATATTTTGGGCAACAAAAATCCCATGGCCCTGTTTGCCCGGAGCACATCCGCGTTTGTGAATGTATACGGCATTATGCCGCTGTATCTGCTTGAGTATTATTCATTTTATCATCCCTATGAACACAAAGTGCCCGGTATCGCCCCGCCGTCTAAAAAAGATGTCCGGATAGACAGAAAAATGATGAAAAAAGATACCGGCGTAAATAATATCATTGTGATACAAGTGGAATCACTGGATCAGAAAATCATCGGCCACAAACATAATGGAAAGGAAATCACGCCGTTTTTAAACCGGTTGAAAAAAAATGCGTTGTATTTTGACAATTTTTACGCCCAGCATGTAAACGGCAGTTTTGATGCGGAATTTTCATTTCTGACATCCATCTATCCGATCAACAAAAATTATGGATTCAGGGTCAATGACCTGTCCGCCTTCACCTCGCTGGTGGATATTTTAAACCGGAAGGGGTATACAACCCTTGCTTTTCACGGCAATGACAAAAAATTTTTTCACCGGCACAAGGCATTTTTTGAACTGGGGTTTGACCATTTTTACAGCAGGGAAGATTTCTCATTTTATGATACGGTCATGGATGTCAAAAGAACGGATTTTGGAATTAATGATTATGATTTTTTCCTGCAGTCCACTGCATATCTGCAAGCGGCTGAAGCCCCCTTTTTTGCCTTTTTTATTACCGTCACCAGTCATACACCCTATGATTTTTATCCTGATGACCATGGGGGCGGTGAATTTGCCGATGTAAAAAATCTTTTTGTAAGAGATTACTTCAGATCGATTTCATTTGTGGATAAATCACTTGAGATGTTTTTCACAAAGCTTGCAGACCTTGATCTGGTTGACAATACACTGTTTGTCTTGTATGCTGATCATGATGCAGGTGTAGAAGGAGAGGAATACAGTTCAAAAAGAAAGTTTGTTCTGCACAAAATTGTAAAACCACCTGAGAATATCCCCTTGTTTATTATTCATCCGGATATCAAACCCGGTGTTGTGAGCAAAGAAGCGACCCAGACCGATCTTGCCCCCACTATTTTGGGCATGCTGGGGGAAAAGCAAAAGCCCGAAGAATTTTTTGGAAAATCATTGCTCCAGAAAGACAATGCACCGGTACTGTTTGTTCATGAAATTCCCCAGATCCTTTATGAAGGCCAGCTTTTTGC
>JAABRW010000355.1 GCA_011390695.1 Desulfotignum sp. | reverse complement strand
AATTTTTGTGTTCAAAAATTCACTAAGATTCGGGGGTGAACCATAGTTATTCCAGTCATGACTGCATACCAGTTTTTCATCTGCCGTAAAAATCATATCAACTTCGAAAACTCTGTGACCCGCAGCATAATTTTTGATAAATGCCTCTTTTGAATTTGTATAAGCAAAGCCTTCGATTCCACCAAGTCCATGTGCGATAAATCGATTTTCACTCGCCCAGCTATAATCGAGTTCGCGGTCAATGTATTTTGACAAAAAAACTGGAAGCACATTTTTCTCTCGAAGTATTCCGTCTGGCCCTGGAATGTAAGTATCCAGAAGCATTGCCTTCAAAAAGATTATTCCTGACAGGAATAAAATAAGACCTATGAGTAAATTTTTACGCGTTATATTTGAACGTTGGAGCAAATCCAAATCCTTTAACAAATGTCATCCAGACAGCTATCGAGATTGTCTCGTGATCCTTTGATAATTCAATTTCGATATCACCGTTTTTGTGTTTTGAAGATGCCCATCGATCAATCTTGTTCGATCTCCTTCCAGCCGGATGTTCCCGACATCTGTATCACTAAAAACAGTAACTATGCTTCGGTCATCTCCTCTTATAAAAGGGGCAAATAATGGGGATTTTGATGGAACCGACAGCAAATCCCCCTTGAATATCGATGTGCACGAATCAAGGGGGGAAACAAGATTTTCAATAGAGTTGAATATGTCTGTCTGCTGAAACAGGTTTTTTTCCACGCCTGTGTATCCAGATCCGATGATAACCAATGGGACCAGGGCCGGGGCTTTCGGACCGAACAGGTCAAGTTCTTCCCTGGTTACCAGGTTCATGCTCCGGTGATCACTGACAATGATGAGTATGCCGGTGTCAAAAAAATCGGTTTCCTTTAAATCATTGTAAAATTGCCCCAATGCGCTGTCTGCAAAACGGATTGCCAGAGATTCAGACCTTTTTTCGGAAATGGGATCGATAAACGGCACATGGGTGGAAACGGTTTCAATGGCCATGAAAAACGGCGCTTTTTTTTCATTTAATTCTAACCGGTCAAGAGATCTTTCATAGAGCACGTCATCCGGCGCCGCCTGAAAATGGAACCGCTTGTGGCCCTGGTAGTGGTCGGCATCATGCCCTTCAATATAGTCAAACCCGATATTTTCAAGCCATTGCCCTTTGTTTGAAAATCCCAGATTGCCGCTGGTCAGAAATTCCGAATAATATCCTTTCCGGGTCAAAATTTTAGGCAGGGTGTGGTCCAGGTGATAGTATCCTTTATAGCTGTCTGAAGAAACATTGTATTGTGATTCCTTGATGCCGGGGAAGGGAAATCGTCCGGTTAAAAGGGCAATCAATCCATGTTCGGTGGTGAAACCGTTCGAGATGAAATTGGTGAACGCCCTGCCTTCTACGGCAATTTTATCCAGGTTCGGGGTGTAATCATTGATTCCGGAAAAAAAGCGACTGTGATGCATGGAAAAGGATTCAAGAATTAATAGAATCATGTTTTTCTTCGGTACCGGTGTTGTTTTTTCAATACAGATGGTTTCTTCATCTACTCCCCTTTTCAGGGTGGTTGCGATGAACTCTTTGCTGTAGGGCGTATCCAGAGCTCTGCCCAAATTGATTTCAATGAAATTTTTGAAGATCCAGGCATGGATGAAGTAAGTATCTGATTTTCCAGAAAAATGAAATCCAGCAGTAGCGAAAGCCACCATCAGAATCAAACCCAAGATTTTCGGATTTCTCGGCCCCTGGTGGCAGATAAAGACCATCACCGTCAGAGCAAAGAGGATGAAGAAGAAAAAAAACAATAGACCCGTATAAATGGAAAAATTGAAAAGTCCGGGTAAAAAAGAGATATCAGACAGGTACTGGAAAAGGTCATTAAAAGACAGCCGGGTATGAAAAATTTGAAACACAGCCAGATCAAGACAATAGAGAAGAAACGCCCCAATTATGAACAGGCGAAATACGGTCTTTAAACTTTTAACCTGAATTATTGAAGAAATGACATACAGGAACAAAAGGGCGGCAAAAATCAAGGCATCCTGCTTAAATATGGATAACGCAATCAACCGGAAATCATCCACGTGATGCCGGAATAAATATCCGATAAATACTCGGTAAGTAAACGCAAAGGCGATGAAAAAAAACGAGAACCCTAAAAAAGTATTTTTGTAAAATTTTCTGTTTAGAAAGGTTGATAGTACGTTCATCATTCTTGATGATCTTGATTTTTGAACTGCGTTACTTGCCCTTTATTGGCGCATCTTTTGGTTTTTGAATGATTCCGAGTTGTTGTGCCAGGGCTTTTTGGGCTGCCGGTTCGCCATGCACCAGCCGGATCTCGCCCGGCGGTTCCGGCATGGATGTCACCCAGTTGCACAGGGTTTTCTGGTCGGCATGGGCCGAGTATCCGGACAGCCGGTGGATGGCGGCGTTGGCCGGGGTGCGGCCTTGCTCGATGGCCCGGCCCGGTGTGCCTTTGGCCTGAAATCCCACAAAGAACAGGTTGTTTTTCGGGTCATCCAGGCCGTGTTTCAGGTGGCTGACAATGCGGCCGCCCGTGCACATGCCGGATCCGGCGATGATGACGGCCGGCCCGGTGAGGTGCAGCAGGCGCTGGTGGTCCTGGAACTTTTCCACGGCATACAGGTGTTTGAACCGGATGGGGTGGTCTCCGGCGGCTTTCAGGGCTTTGGCTTCCCTGTCCCAGCAGTCATCCATGTCCTGGTACAGCCGGGTGATTTTGATGCCAAGGGGAGAATCGATGAACACG